>JAFTNX010000161.1 GCA_017451665.1 Oscillospiraceae bacterium
TGATACAATGTCTTTGGAATTTTTAACAAGGAGAATTGTATTATGGGATTTTTTGATAGCGTTTTAAAGGCAGTAAACAAGGCTGTTGATTTCGTGGGAGATATTCAGGACAAAGCTAACGAGGCGTATTCAAACAAGCCTGCTGAAGAAAAAGCAGCTGCTCCAAAGCCTGCTGCTACAACAGCACCGACAGCTACACCACCTGCTATGGCTTATGTAGCTGACACAATTACTATGAAATCACCTGAAGGTATCCCTTCAAGAAAATGCACATACACATTTTTTAACGGTGACGATAAGGCTGACTATGAAATTGAAGCTTCCGTGTCAATAGACAACAGATTTCACGAGTATAATTCGGGTGCAGCTGAATATGACGTAACCTACATCTATGCACCTGATTACAAAGAAAACAGCGACGACATTCTCGACTGGGAGAGTGGCACGCCATATATCTTTGCAGGTTATGACCAGGCTGCCTCTAATATTCTTATGGCTTACAACAGAAAACAGCCACTTCCACCAAAAACATCTATTCAGATGGTTGAGGGAAACGACAAGTTTATCTGTAAGACAACTCATTCAAAATTTAACGAAAAGTATGTTCTTTATCACTTCAAGCGTGGCGTTGAGCATAAATTACCTTATCATATGGGTGTTGCTATCCCTGAAAATCTTGTGGGCACACCTCTTGAACAAATCGTTCTTGACGCAGCTGACCTTATGGCTTCAACATACCTTGAAACAATCGTTAAAGAAACTCCCGTTGTAAAATAAAAAACACCCCGACAAAGATTTTTCTCTGTCGGGGATTTTTGTAGCTTTTAGCGATTTCCGGTCATTGCGTTATGCTCTTTTATAAGTTCAGAAATCAAATCGCAGATTTTCCACTTCTGATTGTGTGGAGTAACCATTGCTTTAAGTGTAACTCTCAGGTCGTTGTTTCTCATTTCCGAAAGAAAACGGTCAAGAGCTTCTCTGTCTATTGAAGAAAAAATAACACATTCATTTTCAAGAATTATTTCACTTTTTTCGTCATTTTTCAAGAAACCATTAAACCCTGCAAGAAACCCAACCGTCTGGTTTGTTTCTTCAGGGGTTATTTTTTTAAAAGAAAACCCGAATCTTTCGCACAGATTTGACATTCTGCTTAATTTTTCTTCGTTCTGGCTGTAAAACAGCAGTAAAGGTTTTAGCCTTTGCACCCTTGCTTTCATAAAATCACCCGTTTTCAGTATTGTCATCAAGTCTGATAATTATTCCCACCTTTGAAAAAGCCCTTACAAGCGTATCAGTAGCTATTTCAAAAATCCTGCTTTTATCAGTTACCTTGTCGTTTTCGTATGCTGTAAACTTAACGTAGCATTCCTTATAGTCAGCAGAATAGAAATAATGCGCCTCAATATACTGATTTTTAAGGGCATAGTAGTTTACAGGTGTCAGCTTGCATGCGTTTTTTGTATCATTTTCCATAGAAACAAGAAATTCCGGAAAATCCTCATAAACGCAGTTTATTCTTTTGTTTTTAAGCTGATAAAGTCGCTTTTCCAAAGCAGACTCCTCTTTTGTTTTCTTTTTAAAAATACCAAAAAGTCCCATATCAGGTTTCTCCATTTATCATTCTGTAAAGCTTGTCATACATCTTATCAAGTCCCACAGCCACAAGCTTTGCGATAACTATTCCCACAATCATTCCCACAATAACGTCTGTTGCATAGTGGACGTGAAGGTATATTCTCGAAAGTCCCATAAGTGTGGCATACAAATACGCATAAACGCCTTTTCTTCTGTTAAAAAGGAAGATGGCTGTTGCAGCAGTAAATGATGACGCCGTATGACCTGACGGAAAGCTTGCGTCCTGTGGTGCTTTAACAATAAGCTTTATTGTCGGGTCAGCAATAAACGGTCTTGTACGGTCAAAAATCTCCTTGATGATAAGGTTATTTATAATCACCGTTGCAAGTAGAGAAAGAATTACACAAAGTCCCACCTTGCGTGTTTTCTTTTTCATAACAAGCACAAGTCCGATAATAATCCAGATTATTCCCTTATCCCCTGTGTAGGTGATAATTTTAAATACCCAGTCAAGAAAAACACAGATTATGGCTTCCATCAGGGAAAAAACATAATTATCAAATTTACTAATCAGTTCCATAACATACTCCAAAAAATTTACTCTAATTAGTATAACACATTTTAAAATATTTTACAACTACAAAAAAGAGCTACCCGATTGGATAGCTCTTTTAAATTCTTTAAGAATTAAGCAAGTTCAGCAAAGTACTTGATTGTTCTTACCATCTGTGATGTGTAAGAATTTTCGTTGTCGTACCATGAAACTACCTGTACTTCGTAAAGGTCATCAGCAATCTTAGCAACCATTGTCTGTGTAGCATCGAAGAGTGAACCGTACTTCATACCGATAACGTCTGAAGAAACAATCTGGTCTTCGTTGTAGCCGTATGATTCAGAAGCAGCAGCCTTCATAGCAGCGTTGATGCCTTCCTTAGTAACGTCTGTACCCTTAACAACAGCTGTAAGGATTGTTGTTGAACCTGTTGGAACAGGAACTCTCTGTGCAGAACCGATGAGCTTGCCGTTGAGTTCAGGAATTACAAGACCGATAGCCTTAGCAGCACCTGTTGAGTTAGGAACGATGTTAGCAGCACCAGCTCTTGCTCTTCTCATGTCACCCTTTCTGTGTGGGCCGTCGAGAATCATCTGGTCACCTGTGTAAGCATGGATTGTGCTCATGATACCGCTCTGGATTGGAGCGTAGTCATTAAGAGCCTTAGCCATAGGTGCGAGACAGTTTGTTGTACATGAAGCAGCTGAAATGATTGTGTCATCAGCTGTAAGTGTGTTTTCGTTAACTGAGTAAACGATTGTGGGAAGGTCGTTACCTGCTGGAGCAGAAATAACAA
>JAFTNX010000162.1 GCA_017451665.1 Oscillospiraceae bacterium
GCTTGTGTGTTCAAAAGTAAACAAAATTGATACAGACAGGGGATATTTCAAACAATATTTATACTTTTTCGGTAAATTGTTGTTGACATAACTATTGCCTTGTGGTAGAATGTTTTTAAAGCGAAACTGCTGATATTATGTTGTCAGCAGTTTTATTTAAAACATATATGCAAACGATTACAGCTGAAAGGATTGTTACAAATGGAATTAAAAGCATATTCAGTTCATATGGGGAAGGCAAAGTGTGCTGTTGACCTTGGCGACGGCTCAGAAAGAGGAGAGTATGTAAATCAGGATTATATCCTTCATAAGCTTGGAAGACCTCACAGAAGTATTTCACTTATGTATTGCTATTATCCACTTGATAAGGAATGGCCTGGCAGAATTTCAGAAGTTATGAAGGACGCAGAGGTTTCATTCCAGTGGGATTATCCATATGATGACTATTTTACATATAAGGGCGGACTTGGTGGAACAACCGACGACGAACCATTTACATGTATGAGAGATGTAAGACGTCACGGACAGGACGTTACACTTACACTTACCTGTGACCCTAATGTTTCTGACGAACACCTTATTGCTATTGCTAAGGATTTGAGACCTTTCGGAAGACTTCTTCTGAGAATCAACCACGAAGCAACAGGTAACTGGTTCTCATTCACAAAGAGAACAACATATCAGGGAGTTGCTGATTTTTATTGCAGATTCCATAGAATTATCAAGGAATACGCACCAAACGTTTCTACAATTCTCTGTATCGGTGGTATCGAAGACCCTAACGAAACAGAAATTATTATGGAAAAGGAATTTTCTCAGGCTGTTAAGGAAACTGACATCTGGTCAGTTGACAAGTATATGGCACTTCACTGGGGCTGGCCTTTTGACGTAGCTTTAAAGGATAGCGTAAATAAGTCATTCAAGAGAGATACTGTTGAAAATACATATAAGCTTACAAAGATGTCATATAACCGTTTCAAGGAAATCAACGGTGGCGTTTCAAAGCCAATGGTTATGAGCGAATTCAATGCTGACGGTGACGTTACAGGCGCATACGACCAGGCTGTTATGGTTAAGGGCTTCTGCGATATGCTTAAGGCTGACCCTGAACAGTGGTTCAGCGGATTTACATTCTACCAGTTCAGAGACAGAGGCAGACTCGGTCTTGAAATCGAAGACCCTAACTATGCTGACTGTGGTATCGAACAGCCTGTTATGAAGACATATAAGGAAATTATCCACGACGATTTCTTTAAGCCTGAAATGACAAAGGGCGATGAAATTTCATTCCCTGTAAAGCTCAGATGGGGTGGCTCAGAAGACGCAGAAGGTATCGAAATCCCACTTCACTTTGAAAAGAATCCACACTTCTGTGAAGTTACTTTTGATGATGATTCAAATATTATGATGGAAATCAACGGAAAATGGTTCTATAAGTCACCTGAAGCTAAGACTATTGACCTTATGAGCGCATTTTTTGAAAAGCCACTTGACGGTGAAGCTGACCTTACACTTCGTCTTTTTGCACCTCCAGCAAGCGGTGAAAATGATATTTCCACAGAGGACGGACTTTATAATTCATATCAGACAATTGAAAAGCTTCCGGCTATCAGAATTGAATTTGAGCCTGTTGTTTGCTAAAAAAATTAAGCCTTTCGCACTAAAAATGCGAAGGGCTTTTTCTTTTCAAAAAGCTGTTAAAAATATGGCGATTTCGTTGACTTTGAGAATGAAATATGATATAATTTATGATGTATGAGTATATCTATTTACAAAGGAGAATGAAATATGGCTGTATTTAAACTTGCCCCTGCATTCAAGGACTATATCTGGGGTGGAACAAAGCTCAGAGATGTATACGGAAAGGACTGCGACTTTGAAAAAATCGCTGAAAGCTGGGAGCTTTCCTGCCATAAGGACGGAAACAGTGTTGTGGCTGACGGAGGCGATAAGGGACTTACACTTTCACAGTATATTGAAAAGCACGGTAAGGAAATTCTTGGCGTAAACTGTGACAAGTTTGAAAACTTCCCGATTCTTATTAAACTCATTGACGCAAAGGACAACCTTTCAGTACAGGTTCACCCTGATAATGAATACGCTATGAGGGTTGAGGGCGAATACGGAAAAACAGAAATGTGGTATATCGTTGACTGTGACGAAGGCGCTACACTTCTTTATGGCTTTGATAAGGAAATTTCTAAGGAAGAATTTGCACAGAGAATTGCTGATAATACTCTTCTTGAAGTTACAAATGCTGTCCCTGTTAAAAAGGGCGATGTTTTCTTTATTGAGGCAGGCACTCTCCACGCTATCGGAAAGGGAATTTTAATTGCTGAAATCCAGCAGAATTCAAATACAACTTACAGAATTTATGACTACGGCAGAGTTGGTAACGACGGAAAGCCAAGAGAACTTCACGTTGAAAAGGCTAAGGATGTTACAAATTTAGGACCTGCTAAGGCATATCCTGAAACTCCTGTTGAGGATATGGGTAACTATACAAGAAAACTTCTTTCTTCTTGTGAATATTTCACTACATACGCTGTTGAAGTAAACGACAGAGCTGTTCTTGAAACAGACGGAATGAGCTTCCATAGCCTGCTTATCCTTGAGGGCGAGGGCGAAATTTTCGGCGACGATATTGTGAAGTTCAAAAAGGGCGACAGCATTTTTATTACTGCTGATAACGGAAAGTATGCTATCGACGGCGATTGTAAGTTTGTTCTTACAAAGGTGTAAAATATGATTGACAGTATTTTATCTGTGTATTATAAAGATAAGGTTACTCAGGAAATCTATAAGGCTCAGTCTGAACACAGACTTAGACTAATCGACTTCTGGGGAATTAAAGAGGGCGATAAGGTTCTTGAAATAGGCTGTGGACAGGGGGACACAACAGTCGCTCTTGCTGTTAAGGTTGGAGAAAATGGCTTTGTTCACGGACTTGATATTGCCGACGAGGACTATGGCTCACCTGAAACAATCGGAAAAGCAAGAAAGCGTATTTTAAATTCCGATGTGGGAAAAAGAATTAAAATGTCCTTTGGCTGTGACCTTCTGAATGACGATATAATTTTTGATGATGACGAATTTGATGTGGTTGTGCTTTCGCACTGCCTGTGGTATTTTCCTGATTATGAAATTCTTGAAAAAATCCTTAAAAAAGTCAAGAAATACGCAAAACGTGTGTGTATAGCTGAGTGGAATCCGTTAATAACAAATACAAATCAGCTTTATCACCTCCACGCTGCACAAATCCAGTCGGCTGTTGAAAGCTTTATTGAAAACAGTGATTCAAATATCCAGACAATGTTTTATCCGAATGATATAAAAACTGCTGTGGTTTCGGCAGGATTTAAAATATCCGATACATCAAGTATTTATTCCGATGATGTGTATGACGCAAAGTGGGAAGTGGATATGACACTCTCGGCTTATCCAAAAAAGATAAACCGTAACGAAAATATTCCTGACAGACTGAAAGAACTTCTTCTTTCACAGATTCAGGCTATGAGAGAGGCAAAGGAAATAAAACCTATGGCTTCCTATGTACTTAACGCAGTACGCTGCGATGAATAATTTTTTCAGAAAATAATTTTTAAGGAGAATAAGTTATGAAGTATTACATTGGTATCGACCTTGGTGGAACAAATATCAAGGCAGGCGTTGTTAATGAAAACTATGAGATTGTTGCTACCTCAAAGGTAAAGACAAATCTTCCAAGACCAGCACAGGCAATCTGTGATGATATGGCTGATTGTGCAATTGATGCAGTTAAAAAAGCAGGTATTACACTTGATGATGTTGTAAGCGTAGGTATCGGTACTCCTGGTATCGCTAACAGTGCAACCGGTGTTGTTGAATACTCAAATAACCTCGGTTTTGTGAATGTTCCTATGGCTGAAATGATTAAGGCTAAGATAAATAAGCCTGTTTACGTTGAAAACGACGCAAATGCTGCTGCTTATGGTGAATTTGTAGCAGGCGCTGCAAAGGGCGCTAACCACGCTGTATGTATCACTCTCGGTACAGGCGTAGGTGGTGGAATTATCATCGACGGAAAGATTTATTCAGGCTTTAACTACGCAGGCGCTGAAATTGGACATACAGTTATCGAAGTTGACGGACCTCAGTGTACTTGTGGAAGAAAGGGCTGTTTTGAAGTATTCTCATCTGCAACAGGCCTTATCAGAATGACTAAGGAAGCTATGGAAGAAAACAAGGATTCTCTCATGTGGGAAATGAAGAAGGAAGACGGCGACAGAGTTTCAGGACGTCTTGCATTCAACGCTATGAGAGCAGGGGATAAGACAGCTAAGGAAGTTGTTGATAAGTATATCAAGTACCTCGCAGCAGGTATTACAAATACAATCAATACATTCCAGCCTGACATTCTTTGTGTAGGTGGTGGCGTATGTAACGAAGGCGACCCACTTCTCGTTCCACTCAAGGCACTTGTTGCTAAGGAAGTTTATACAAGAAATTCAGAAAAGAATACTCAGATTGTTATTGCAAGCCTTGGAAATGATGCAGGTATTATCGGTGCAGCATTCTTAGGACTTGCTAAGCAGAACTAAAATTAATTTATAAAAGAAGGTTTTTAAAATGGGCTGTAATTATTTTTGTGACGGAGTAGATAAAGCTCCACAGAGGTCACTTTTCAATGCACTGGGATTTACAAATGAGGATATGAAAAAGCCACTTGTTGGTATCGTTTCTTCGTATAACGAAATCGTTCCTGGGCATATGAATATCGATAAAATCGTTGACGCTGTAAAGCTTGGCGTTGCAGCAGCTGGTGGTACGCCTGTTGTATTTCCTGCAATAGCTGTTTGTGACGGTATCGCTATGGGACACGTTGGAATGAAGTATTCACTTGTTACCCGTGACCTTATCGCTGACTCAACTGAATGTATGGCACTTGCACATCACTTTGATGCACTTGTTATGGTGCCAAACTGTGATAAGAATGTTCCGGGACTTCTTATGGCAGCTGCAAGAGTAAACGTTCCGACAATTTTTGTGTCGGGAGGACCTATGCTTGCAGGCCACGTCAAGGGAAAGAAAACTTCACTTTCTTCAATGTTTGAAGCAGTTGGTAGTTATAATGCAGTTATCTATAATATTGATGATGTGTGCGAATACGAAAATAAGGCTTGCCCTACCTGTGGTAGCTGTTCAGGAATGTATACAGCCAACTCAATGAACTGCCTTACAGAAGTTCTTGGTATGGGACTTCGTGGCAATGGTACAATTCCAGCAGTATATTCCGACAGAATCAAGCTTGCTAAAATGGCAGGTATGCAGGTAATGGAGCTTTACAGAAAGAATATCAGACCTCTTGATATTATGACAGATAAGGCTTTCATTAACGCAATTACTGCTGATATGGCACTTGGCTGTTCAACAAACTCAATGCTCCACCTTCCTGCTATTGCACACGAATGTGGCGTTGAACTTGACCTTGATTTTGTAAACGAGATTTCAAAGAGAACACCAAACCTCTGTCACCTTGCTCCTGCCGGTAATACATATATGGAAGACCTGAATGAAGCAGGTGGCGTATATGCTGTTCTTAATGAACTTTCAAAGAAGGACCTTTTAAACCTTGACTGTATGACCTGCACAGGCAAAACTGTCGGGGAAAACATCAAGGGCTGTGAAAACAGAAACCCAGAAATTATAAGACCAATTACAAACCCATATTCAGAAACAGGTGGAATTGCAGTTTTAAGAGGAAACCTTGCACCTGATACCTGCGTTGTAAAGCGTTCAGCTGTTTGTGATGAAATGCTTGTGCATGAAGGCCCTGCAAGAGTATTCGACTGCGAGGAAGACGCAATTGATGCTATCCGTGGTGGAAAAATTGTTGCTGGCGACGTTGTTTTTATCAGATACGAAGGCCCTAAGGGTGGACCTGGTATGAGAGAAATGCTCAACCCTACATCTGCTATTGCAGGTATGGGACTTGGCTCAACTGTTGCACTTATTACTGACGGACGTTTCAGTGGTGCTTCAAGAGGGGCATCTATCGGACACGTTTCACCTGAGGCAGCTGTTGGTGGACCTATCGCATTTGTAGAAGAAGGCGATATTATCAAGATTGATATTCCTTCAAATACAATTACACTTGATGTTTCTGATGAAGTGCTTGAAGCAAGAAAATCAAAGTGGACACCAAGAGAGCCAAAGGTTAAGACAGGCTATCTTGCAAGATATGCGTCACTTGTTACATCTGCAAATAAGGGTGCGATTTTAGAGCATAAATAGGAGAAATAAGTATGTTGCTTTTAAAAAATGTAAGAGCTGTTGACAGCTCAATTAAACTTGATAAAATCACTGACATTCTTATTGACGACAAAAAAATTGTAAAGGTTTGTGAAAATATAACCGATAAAGCTGACAGAGTTATCGACGGAATGGGAAAACTTGTTGTTTTTCCCGGACTTGTTGATATGCATGTTCACCTCCGTGACCCTGGATTTACCCATAAAGAGGACGTAATCACAGGAACAAATTCTGCTAAGGCAGGTGGTTTTACAGCTGTTGCTTGTATGCCTAATACAAAGCCTTCAATTGATAACGCTGATACAGTAAGCTACATCCTTGATAAGGCTAAGAATACAGGCGTTAAGGTTTATCCTGTCGGCTGTATTACAAAGGGAATGAACGGTGGCGAGCTTTGTGATTACGACGAGCTTAAAAATGCAGGCGTTATTGCAATTTCTGACGACGGCAGACCTGTTGAAAATGCAGAGCTTATGCGTCAGGCACTTGAACTTTCAAATACAAACGGACTTTGCGTGATTTCTCACTGTGAGGATTTGAATATCATTAACGGTGGTATTATGAATAAGGGCGAAGTCAGTGAAAAGCTTGGCGTTAAGGGAATGGACAGAGCCAGCGAGGACTATATTACAGCAAGAGAAATTGCACTTGCTATGTCCTGCGACGCACATATCCATATCGCTCACGTTTCAACAGAAGGCTCTGTGAATATCATAAGAGCTGCTAAAAAGGACGGAGTTAATGTTACTTGTGAAACCTGTCCTCACTACTTCACCTATACTGATGAAAAGCTTCTTTCACAGGACGCTGATTATAGAATGAACCCGCCTTTGAGAACAGAAAAGGATAGAATTGCTATCGAAAAGGCTGTTCTTGACGGAACAATCGACTGTATTGTTACCGACCACGCACCTCACGCTAAGGAGGAAAAGGCTGACTTCTTTAAGGCTCCGAATGGAGTTGTGGGACTTGAGACCTCACTTGCAGTTACTCTTACACAGCTTTATCATACAGGCAAATGTGACCTTATGAAAATCTGTGAAATTATGAGCGAAAACCCAAGAAAAGTTCTTGGCGTAGAGGCTGTTTCAATCAGGGACGGTTCGGCTGCCGACCTGACAATTTTTGATACCGATATTGAATGGGAGGTTGTTCCGGAGGAACTTCATTCCAAGTCAAAAAATACAGTATTCAAAGGCGAAAAATTAAAAGGCAAAACTGTTTTCACAATTTCAGAGGGAAAAATTGTGTTTAAGCTTTAATAAGTAAATAATTTTTAAGGAGTGTTATATATGTCATTTGACAGACTTATCGAAAAAATCGTAAAAACCCAGAATCCTACTGTTGTAGGTCTCGACCCAAAGCTTGATTATATTCCTGAATATATCAAGGCTAAGAAGTTTGAAAAGTACGGTAAGACTCTTGAAGGCGCTGCAAAGGCAATTTTAGCTTTCAATAAGAAGATTATCGACGAAATCTATGATATTGTACCTGCAATCAAGCCACAGGCTGCTTACTATGAAATGTACGGCTGGCAGGGTGTAAAGACTCTTTATAAGACAATCGAATACGCTCAGTCAAAGGGTATGTATGTTATTACAGACGGAAAGAGAAACGACATCGGTGCTACAATGGAAGCATACGCTACTGCTCACCTTGGAGTTACAGATGTTGACGGCGAAATGATTCCTGCATTTGGTGCTGATGCGCTTACAGTTAACGGATATCTCGGTACTGACGGTATTTCACCACTTCTTGAACAGTGCAGAAATAACGATAAGGGAATTTTCGTTCTCGTTAAGACTTCAAATAAGTCAAGTGGCGAGCTTCAGGATAAGCTTATCGGCGATAAGACAGTATATAACGTAATGGGCGATATGTGTGAAACCTGGGGCGCTGAAGCTATGGGTAAGTATGGCTATTCATCTGTTGGTGCAGTAGTTGGCGCAACATACCCGGAACAGCTTGCTGAAATGAGAGCAGCTCTCCCACATACATTCTTCCTCGTACCTGGTTATGGTGCACAGGGTGGTGGCGCTGAAGGCGTAGCTAAGGGCTTTGACGCAAACGGACTCGGTGCAATTGTAAACTCATCAAGAGCAGTAATGTGTGCATATAAGAAGGAAGGCTGTGACGAACAGGACTTCGCAAAGGCTGCAAGAAGAGAAGTTATCAGAATGAAGGAAGATATTATTTCATACCTTCCAAAGATTGCACTTGAATAAAAATTTAAGGGGAATTCTACTATGAAATACACTCAGGGACGATATGTGATTGTTGATAAAAAGGCAATCGCAAAGGGCGTTTTTGATTTTACAATCAGCTGTAAGGAAGTAGCAGATGTTGCACAGTGTGGGCAGTTTGTCCACATCGCAGCAGACGGATTTTCTTTAAGACGTCCTATTTCAATTTGTGATATTGATAAGGAAAAAGGCACTTTGAGAATTGTTTTTGAAGTAAGAGGTAAGGGAACTGAAAAGATTTCTTAACTTAATAAGGGTTAACTTATTGATATGATTTCTCCTCTCGGCAAGGGATTTAAGGTGCTTGAAAAGGGCAAAAAGGCTATCTGTATCGGTGGTGGTATCGGCACACCTCCTATGCTTGCTATCGCTAAGGAATATGGCGAAAATGCAACAGTAATTTCAGGCTTCAGAAACTCTGCTATCGCTATTTTGCAGGACGATTTCAAAGCACAGGGAAATAATACTATTCTCTGTACCGACGACGGTTCAGCAGGTAAAAAGGGCTTTGTAACAGACGCTCTTAAGGAATGCCTTTTGAATGAAAAGCCTGATATTATCTATGCTTGTGGCCCTAACGTTATGCTTAAAGCTGTTGCTGAAATCGCAAGAGATAACGGTATTTACTGTCAGGTTTCACTTGAAGAAAGAATGGGCTGTGGCGTAGGTGCTTGCCTTGTTTGTGCTTGTAAAACAGTAAAGGACGGAGAAGAGTATTTTGCTCACGTTTGTAAGGACGGCCCTGTATTTTCTGCTGAGGAGGTAATTTTCTAATGGCTGATTTGAGAATAAATTTTGCAGGCGTTGATTTTAAAAACCCTGTTATCCCTGCAAGTGGTGCTTTTGGCTATGGCAGAGAATACGAAGAACTTTATCCACTTTCAAAGCTTGGTGGTATTTCTGTTAAGGGAACTACATTAAAGCCAAGAAACGGTAACCCTGCACCAAGAATTGCTGAAACTCCTGCCGGAATGCTTAATTCAGTAGGACTTCAGAATGGTGGCGTTGAAAAGTTTATCCAGTATGAACTTCCACACCTTAAAAAGCAGGATATCGTGGTTGTTGCCAATATCGCAGGTGCAACAATGGAAGAGTGTAAGGAGCTTGCAGCTATCGTTGACAAATCCGACGCTGATATGATTGAACTTAATATTTCCTGCCCTAACGTAAAGCAGGGTGGTGCTGCTTTTGGTACAAGCTGTGATATGGCAGCAGGTATTACAAAAGCTGTAAGAAGTGCTACAACAAAGCCTCTTATGGTTAAGCTTTCACCAAATGTAACAAGTATTACTGACATCGCTAAGGCTGTTGAGGCTGAAGGCGCTGACGCAGTTTCGCTTATCAATACACTTCTCGGAATGAGAATTGACATTAAAACCCGTAGACCAATTCTTAAGAATAACGTGGGTGGGCTTTCAGGTCCTGCTGTTTTCCCGGTAGCTGTAAGAATGGTATGGCAGGTTGCAAACGCTGTTAAAATTCCTGTTTGTGGAATGGGCGGTATCGCTACTGCTGAGGACGCAATCGAAATGATGATGGCAGGGGCACAGACAATTCAGCTTGGAGCTGCAATTTTTAAGAATCCATTTGCACCAGTTGAAATTATCGACGGAATGAATAAGTGGTGCGACGAGAACGGCGTTAAATCACTTTCTGAAATTATCGGCACAGTAAAGCCTTGGTAAGGAGTTATAAATGAGTATTTTTTCATTGCTTTTTGGTAAGAAAACCAAGCCGAGCATTATGTCTGATAACCTTTCAATTGATATGAACCAGCTTGGAATTTATGTGGATAATACCCATTTTCCACTCCCTTGTGATATTAGCTTGCTTAAATCTTTTTTTGGCGACACACGAAATGTCAGGACAAAAGTGGGTATGAACTATTATTGGGATAATACAGGAATAATGTGCTATACCCGTGATGGAAAAACTGTTCATACTCTTGCTGTCAAGGTTAATAATTCAGACCTATCTACTGCCGAAGATAATAAAATGACTCTTTATAAGGGCAGACTTACAGTAAACGGTATGGACTGGGAAAGCGTTATGCGCAGAGGAAAAAGTACAGAGTTTTTTTATAGAATTACTCTGGGAAATCTTTCTGCTGTGTCTGAATATGGCGATTTTATGGACGATACTGTTTTGAGTGGCGTTGAAATCACCAGCGATAGCACAATAAGCGACAATTTTGAAAGTATTGTTGACGAATACGGTTTAAACTGATTTTAGGAGATAATGTATGAAAATAATGGCAGTTGACCTGGGTGACGCAAGAACAGGACTTGCTGTATGCGACAGAACAGAATTTTTAGCTTCGCCAATCGGTACGGTTGAGGAGAGAAAGTTTGAAGTCCTTGTGCAGAAGGTTGCATATATGGCAAAACAGTATGAGGTTGAGGAAATCGTTGTGGGACTTCCACTTAATATGAATGGTTCAAAAGGCCCACGAGCTGAAAAAGCCGAGCTTTTTGCAAAAACCCTTAACGAGGCTACCGATATTCCTGTTAATATGTGGGATGAACGCTCTACTACTGTTCAGGCGCATAACTACCTTAATGTTACAAATACACGAGGCAAAAAGCGTAAGGAAATTGTTGATACAGTTTCTGCTACAATAATTCTGGAGGCTTATCTTGATTTCAGAAGAAAACGTAAAGAAAAAGAGCAGACGTAAAAGAATTCTCATAATTGCTTTAATTGTATTTGTTTTGTATATTGCAATTGAGCTTATCAGGTCAAATACATATATTCAGGTGGAAGAGTTTACTTTTAAAAACGAGCTTGTTCCTGATGAATTTGATGGCTGTAAAATCGTGCATATTTCCGATTTCCATAATCAGGGCGAAAATTTTACCGACCGCCTTGTTAAAAAGACAGAGGAACAAAACCCCGACTATATTTTTATAACGGGTGATATATGCGACTCTATGAGAAC
>JAFTNX010000163.1 GCA_017451665.1 Oscillospiraceae bacterium
ATAAGCTGTGCTGTAAGGTATGATGTGGCGGGCGAAAAATTCACAAAAGTGCGTGTTTTTGACCTTTTGGGGAATGATATTTCACAAAGCAAAAGAGAAATAAAAATCTTTTCTGACAGAATAAATTCTTCTGCTTTTTACGGATTTGGGGAAGATGGAAGTGTCTACACAAGCGCTGACGGTGGGACCACATTCACAGAAACCCAGATAAAAAATCTTCCGAAAAAACATTTTGCAGGAATTGACGGCTTCAAGGGCTGTGAAATCAGATTTTTACCTGACGCCGAGGGTGAATGCTACATGGCACTCCACGATTGTGGACTTTTCAAGGTAGATTTCAAGACAAAAACTGCCATTAAAATCACAAAAGACGAGGATTTTGTCAAAACTGTGGGCTTCGGCAAAGGTAAAAACCGACCTGCGATTTACATCAGTGGCAGGCTTTTCGGGGAATGGGGCTTCTGGCGTAGCTTTGATGAGGGATTAAGCTTGCAGAAGCTCAACGACTCACGCCTCACCTTTGGGAACATCACCTCAATTGACGGGGATATGACCGACGAAAACCGATTTTTCTTCGCAACAGGAGGATTTGGCGCATTCTTCGGTCAATTGACAATAATAAAAAAACAACCGTAGCTTTCTACGGTTGTTTTTAGTTGTTTTTATTGATTATTCTGTTACCATTGCAGCTTTTTTAGCTTTTGCAGCCGCAGCCTTTTTTTCAGCCTTCTGAACTGCCTTCTTCGCTTCAACAGCAGCATCACCTTCTACTATGTCACGTTTAAAAATATCATTGAATATCATTGCATATAACTCGTCATTGTCAACCTTTATTTCAGGATAAACACGCTTAATATTCTTTCTTACTGCATCGATAGCAACATCAGTTAACATAATCTGTCCAACTATGTACTTATTAAAAATTTGCTTTTGAGCATGTAATTCTTCTAAAGAATTTTTTGATGATTTAGCAAATGCTTCTTTACAAAGATAATACAACATTTCTATGTCATTTTGTTTTTTGTTGCTTAATTCACAGAAGTTGAAATCATAAACGAGTTGCTTTTCAACTGGTTTTGAGAATATAATCTTAAATACACGCCAATAGATACCATTAGTTAATACTACCCATTCAATACCAGCATCAGCAGCGTAATTTGTAGCCTGTCTTACATGGTCATCTTTAAGGTCAATACCAGCAGATTTGCACTCAATAAGCAACGGGATTTTTCCGTCAAGTTTTATAGCCAAATCACAAAAAGTTTTCTTGATAGCAAACTCAGAAGTGACATTTTCATATTTGTCATATCCAAAAATATCACACAACATATCTGTAATGATTGTTACTGTGTCACTTTCGTTAATATCAGCTGCCTGAGCTTTCAAAAGAATCGGCTGAAACTTTTTCATACCACTAGCTATACGGTCTTTAATTTTTGCACTAATGCTTATCATACAATTTACCTCCATTCTTAATTCTAGTGCCTCTTTTACAAGAATACCAAATAATTCCAAGATTGTCAAGTAATTTTATCAATATTCACCAAAATACGGAGTACAGAAAATCTGTACTCCGTATTTTTTTGATTATTAAATCCGTCTGCGAAGCAGACACCTTAATTGTCAATTGTCAACTGTCAATTGTCAATTATTGATGAACTTTTCTTCGTCAGCCCAGCTGTAAAGCTTTCTGATTTCTTCACCAACAACCTCTGATGGGTGTTCGCTACCGAGCTTTCTCATAGCCTTGAAGTGTACCTGTGAGCCGGCGCTTGACATATCAAGCAGGAAGTCCTTAGCAAAAGTACCGTCCTGAATATCAGCAAGAACCTTCTTCATAGCCTTCTTGGTTTCTTCTGTGATAATCTTAGGACCTGTGATGTAGTCGCCGTATTCAGCAGTATTTGAAATAGAATATCTCATTCCTGAGAAGCCTGACTGATAAATAAGGTCAACGATAAGCTTCATTTCGTGAATACATTCAAAGTAAGCGTTTCTTGGGTCGTAGCCTGCTTCAACAAGAGTTTCAAAGCCAGCCTGCATAAGTGCACAGACACCACCACAAAGTACAGCCTGTTCACCGAAAAGGTCTGTTTCTGTTTCTGTTCTGAAGTTTGTTTCAAGAACACCTGCTCTTGCGCCACCGATACCGAGAGCGTAAGCAAGACCGATGTCTGTTGCGTTTCCTGTTGCATCCTGTTCAACAGCGATAAGACAAGGAACACCCTTTCCAACCTGGTATTCGCTTCTTACTGTGTGTCCAGGTCCCTTTGGTGCAATCATAATTACGTTAACGTTCTTTGGTGGAACGATACAGCCAAAGTGAATGTTAAAGCCGTGTGCAAATGCAAGTGTCTTGCCTTCTGTGAGGTATGGTTCGATTTCTGACTTGTAAAGAGCTGCCTGCTTTTCGTCAGGAATAAGAATCATAATAACGTCAGCAATCTTAGCAGCTTCAGCTGTTGTCATAACCTTGAGTCCCTGTGATTCAGCCTTTGCCCAGCTCTTTGAACCTTCGTAAAGACCAACTACAACGTTAACGCCACTTTCCTGAAGATTGAGTGCGTGAGCGTGTCCCTGTGAACCGTAACCGATAATTGCAACTGTCTTGTTCTTCAAAACACCAAGATTACAGTCCTGCTGATAATAAATCTTATTTGCCATTTTAAATTCCTCCAATGTCTATTCAGCCTAAAATTAAGCCTTTTTTACTTTTTTACTGTGATGCATTCAGCACCCTTTTCAAGTGCAATAACACCTGTTCTTACCTCTTCAACCACGCCGTAAGGTCTGACAATTTCTTCAAATCTCAGAACGTTTGCAGTCGTATCTGCAAGCTGTAAGGTCATAGTTGTAGGTGAAATATCAATGATTTCAGCCTTTGTGATTTCAGCAAGCGTCATAATTTCGCTGCGTTTTTCACCTGTTACAGCAATTTTCACCAGAACAAGCTCTCTTGCGATATTCTCATCAGCCCCAAGGCATTTAACCTTGATAACGTCAATAAGCTTGTTAAGCTGCTTTAAAACCTGCTCAACGGTGTATTCATTTCCGTCAACGATAATTGTCACTCTTGAAACACTCGGGTCATCAGTAACTCCTACTGCAAGGCTGTCGATATTAAAGCCTCTTCTTGAAAACAGTCCCGAAATTCTCGAAAGAACACCAGGCTGGTTTTCAACAAGCACAGAAATTGTATGCTTCATAACGCCACCCCTTTCTATTCGTTAAGTGTTGCGTGGAAATCTCCAACAACACATTCAACGAAAAAGCTACCCTTTTCTTCGGAAAGCTTTCTTATAGCTTGCTCACCCTCAGCCTCGTTTGTAACTCTCATACAAGGGATACCATAAGCCTTTGCAAGAGTTATAAAGTCAGGCGAGCCTTCAAGTGAAACAGCAGTAAGTCTGTTATCATAATGATTTTTCTGAAGTTCTCTTACCATTCCGAGGTAGTGGTTTGTCATAACGATAACCTTTAAATCAACCCCGTGCTGAACAGCAGTAGCAAGCTCCATAAAGCTCATCTGGAATGCTCCGTCACCACAAATAGCCACAACCTCATGTGACTTGTCAGCAAGCTTTGCACCGATTGCCGCAGGAATAGCGTAGCCCATTGTACCCATTCCACCACTTGTGAGAAAACGTCCGCCTCTCATCTTGTAGCTTGTTGCAGTCCAAATCTGATTTTGTCCTACATCAGCAACAACCGTTGTGTTTTCCGGCATTTTATCAGAAAGCTTTGAAATAAACTTTCTCGGATTAACAGTACCCTCGTCGCATTCCTTATAAACAGGCTCTGAAACGTATGAATTGAGTTTTTCTATCCAGTCGTCGTGTCTGTCAGGTTCAGCATAAGAAAGCATCTGTCTTAAAACAAGCTTTGCGTCACCTACAAGTGGAATATTTGTGCTGACATTCTTACCAATTTCAGCAGGGTCAATGTCGATATGTATAATCTTTGTGCTTTCTTCAAGCAAAAGTGGCATTCTGACAGCTCTGTCGCCTACTCTAGCACCTACCAGAAACAGTACGTCGCATTCCTTGACAGCCTTGTTTGCAGCCCTAACTCCGTGCATTCCCAGCATTCCGAAAAACAGAGGATTGTCATCCGAAAAAGCCGAAATTCCCATCATTGTTGTAATAACAGGTATCTGCATAATTTCAGAAAGTCTTGTAATTTCCTCAACAGCGTCAGATGCAAACACGCCACCACCTACACAGATAAGTGGCTTTTTAGCTTCATCAAGAGCCTTGATAACTCTTTTAATCTGAGCCATATTGCCCTTTCCCGTAGGCTTATAGCTTCTTATTTCAACCTTTTTAGGATATTCAAAATCAATTTCAGTATTCTGAACGTCCATCGGAACGTCAATAAGCACAGGCCCCGGTCGTCCGCTTCCTGCGATATAAAACGCTTCCTTCATTATTCTTGGTAAATCAGACGCATTTTTAACAAGATAGCTGTGCTTAACAAAAGGTTCAGCAGAACCTGTTATGTCAGCCTCCTGAAAAACATCTCGTCCAATCTGGTCGCAGTTAACCTGACCTGTAATACAGATAAGTGGGATTGAGTCAGCATAAGCAGTTGCTATTGCAGGAATAAGATTTAACGCACCGGGACCACTTGTTGCAATACAAACTCCCGGTTTTCCTGAAATTCTCGCATAACCGTTGGCAGAATGTCCACCATTAGCCTCGTGTCTTACAAGAATATGCTTTATATCACTTTCAATCAGCTTATCATAAAACGGACAGATAGCAGCGCCGGGATAACCAAAAACAACCTTTATCCCCTCAGCCCTGAGGCATTCAACCATAGCCTCGCAAGCCTTCATTTTAGCCAATTTATTCAGTCCTTTCAAAACAGGTGGAATATTTTAGCCGATTCCACACTCGTCGTAATCCTTCCATCTTTCATAATACGCTTTGTTGCTCATGAGCTTATAGACAAAAAACGCAGTTGAAGCGACCACAAGGATAAGTGCGCCCATAATTGTGTAAAAGCCTTTGTTTTCTGCATTTTCTTTCATAAAGTATCATTCCTTTCAGAAAAATAAAAATATCTCTGTTTAAGCCTCTCTGTATTTTAGCTACATACGAGTTTATTTTACCACACTTTTTATAATAAGTCAATCATTTAAAATGCTCTGAAACCTTAAATATAGGGTTATTTTATGTATTTTTTCTGCATAAACTTTAAAAAACGAAAGGATTTTTAAATGTGAAAAGTATCAAATCCACTGTTATTCTCTCCTTGTCGGTAATTCTTTTGTCGGTATCTTTGCCATTTCTGATAAACAAGCTTTCTGAAAAAATCCATCTTGACACCTTGAAATGCAAGGTGTCAGAGCTTAAAACCCATTGTATCTCAATGGGTAAAGAAGACAAAACCAACGGTAATACAATGGATTTACAGTATGAACCCATTGTAAAACCATTCTTTTTACCCCCTGGACACAATGAAATACAATGGGTTTTTGAAAATTCAGAAGAAATTCCACCCTCATCTGTTAAAAACCCCACACAGTTGCCCCTGCCTGACAGCGAAATCCTCTCAAAAATCCCCTACCCCGAAAACATCGAGGACAATGACGGTGCAATAATGACTATGCAGTATGGGTATTATAATACTTCTGCGTATTTTGATTTAAAAAATGCAGGTCAGGTGAGAAACTGCACAAGTATTCCAAATAAAACCCTTGCTGAAATTTCACAAATTCCACCTGATATCCAGATAGAATTAAATTCAGAGGAGCCTCAGGTGCTTATTTATCACTCCCACGCCACAGAAAGCTATGAGCCATACACAAGGGATTTTTATGACAAGGATTTTTCCTGCAAAACCACCGACATAACAAAAAATATGATAGCTGTCGGCGAGGAAATCGTAAACGAGCTTAACAACGCAGGAATACACACCCTCCACGACAGGACAATCCACGACTATCCAAGCTACAACAACGCCTATAATTCCAGCAGAAATTCCGTTTCGGAAATTTTGGAAAAATACCCGTCAATAAAGGTTGTGCTTGATATTCACCGTGACGGAATTGAGCGTGATGACGGCACAAGAATTGCCCCTGTCTGTGAAGTCAACGGCGAGCGTGTGGCACAGATAATGATAATTTCCTGCTGTGATGACGGGGGAAATATTCCACTTTACAAAGAAAATTTCAAGCTGGCTTCACTTTTACAAAGCCAGCTTGAAACAGATTACAGCGGGATAACCCGACCGATTTTGTTTGATTACAGATTTTACAATCAGGACCTTTCAACAGGCTCTTTGCTTATTGAAATAGGCTCTCATGGAAATTCCCTTTCTGAAGCAAAGCTGTCAGGTAAGCTTGTGGGAAAATCCCTTTCACAAGCCCTAAAAAACCTTTGTCAGCCAGTAGATTAGCCCGTAAATCACACTTGCAAGAGTGCCATAAAGAATAACAGGCCCGCTGATGATAAAAATTTTTGCACCAAGTCCCGTTACAAAACCCTCTGTTTTAAATTCAATGGCAGGAGAAACCACCGAGTTTGCAAAACCAGTTATAGGCACAAGAGTGCCTGCCCCTGCGTATTTTGCAATGCTGTGATAAATTCCAAGGCCTGTTAAAACTGCCGAAATGAAAATAAGCGACACCGAGCTCATAAGCGAACCGATTTTTTCGGTAAGTCCGAGAGTAATATAAAGCTGTTTTAAAAATTCACCGAGAGTACAGATTGCTCCACCTACAAAAAATGCAAAAGTCATATTTTTTAAGGATTTTGTTGGTGGCGAAGCCTTTTTATACATTTTTTCGTATTCTTTTTCTGATACCATAACGCACCTCCGTTTTAATGCTATTTTTTGAAAAAACACAAAAAAATATACAAAAAAACAGAAACCCTTTATAAAAAAAGATTTCTGTGTAACTGTTTTTTAAAAAATAACATACAATGTAATATTACAAATCAACGTGGGCAATAAAAATTCCCGACTCCTCAATGTCAATATAAGCGTATGCAGGCTTTTTTCCGTCTCGTGGGCAGGAGGCACTTGACGGATTTAAAACATAAATTCCGTTTCTGTATTCGTTAATTCTCTCGTGAAGATGCCCGAAACAAACAATATGCGCATTGTTGTAAAGAGCGTTTGTAATCAGCTTGTCAAGGCTGTAATTGACATAATAATGATGCCCGTGAGTAAACATAATTTTCTTTCCACAAAGCTCTAAAAAGCCGGTATTCGGACTCATTGAATTGCTGTCGCAGTTTCCTGCCACAATGTGAAAATTCTTGTCAGGATACTTCACCTGAGAATTTTCAATTTCTCTCATTCCGTCGCCAAGAAAAATAAACTCTCTAACGTCCTTGTTTCTTTCGATAATTTTATCTATTGCAACTCCGTTTCCGTGAGTATCAGAAAACACAACAACTCTCATTTTTATCCCTCCCAAGAAACTATTTTACCACATTTTTATAAATTTCACAACAGAAAGGTTGATTTTTATGAATTTAAACGAAAAACAGCTTGACGCACTTTTAAAAATGGCATCAAAAAAACTTGGTACTTCCCCTGACGTGTTAAAAAATCAGCTTCAACAAGGGAAATTTGACAACGCTATGTCAAATATGTCACCACAGCAGAGTGCTGTTTTTAAATCTGCCCTTAATAACCCTGAAATTGCCGAAAAAATGATGAATACACCACAGTTTCAGGAGCTTTATAAAAAACTTTCAAAATAACAAAAAGGAGGGCTGGGCGTGGATAACCTGATGGAAAACATTCAAAAGGTGATGAGTGACCCTGAAAGCATGAAACAGATAAATGAGCTTGCGCAGATGCTGGGACTTTCGGGAGAGAATACCCCACCACCTCCTCCAAAACCCGAGCCTGAATTTGATTTCAAAAAGCTGTTTTCTTCACCTGAGCCTCAGAAAAATAAAGAGGATAATGTGGATTTCACCAAGCTGTTACAGCTTTCAAAAATCTTTGAAAAGGCTTCAAAACCTGATAAGAATACACAGCTTATTCTTGCCTTAAAGCCACATCTCAAAGAAGAAACCCAGCACAAGGCTGACAGTCTGATAAAGATTTTTAAACTGAGGGCTGTCTATCCCTTATTAAAGGAAAGTGGAATTATCGGAGGTGATTTGTCTGGCATCCTTTAACCCTCAGCAAATGGAAAAAATGCAGCGTGATGCTGTAAATCGTGTCAATGAAATGCACAGGCGTGCCTCACAGATGGTAAATCCGTCGCCTTCTGTCCCTCCCCCACCTCCACCACAGCCACAACAGGAAAAACCCACAACTGCCCCTGTTGACAACGGTTTTATTTCTTCTCTGTCAAAGCTTGTGGATTTTAAAATTGACGAAGAAAAGGCATTAATCGGAATAATCATATACATTCTTGCAAAAAATAAAGCCGACCCGAAGCTCCTTATCGGTCTTGGGTATCTTCTTTTATAGCTTTAAAAACACAGTGAAAAAAATTCGCTGTGTTTTTTATTTACAAATCTTAAATTATGTCGTATAATAGACAAGGAAAGGTGGTGCTTTTTATGAGCCTTACAACTAAATACAGTATGCTTGTGTCGGTTTATAAAAAAGTAAACCACAAGCATTTCAGACAGTGCCTTGAAAGTATTTTTTCACAGACATACCCTGCCGAACAGGTGGTTGTTGTGTGTGACGGGCCTCTCACAAATGAGCTTGACGAGGTTATTTCTGATTTTAAAGAAAAATATCCGAATACCCTTGACGTTGTGAGATTTTCAGAAAATAAAGGCACAGGTGCTGCTGCAAACGCAGGTATTGACGCCTGCCGAAACAATCTGATTTTAAAAACCGACAGCGACGATATATGCAGAAAAAACAGAGCTGAAATTCAGGTGGCTGTTCACGAAAAAAATCCTGCAATAACTATGTCGGGTGGATTTATAAGAGAGTTTCTTGACGGTACTGACGAAGAAATCGCAGTAAAAAAAGTTCCTCTTTCCCACAACGAAATTGTAAAATACGCAAAACGCAGAAACCCTATAAACAACCCTACAATTGCTATAAAAAAGGATTTTTCACAAAAAATCGGCGGTTTTGATACCGACGCAAGATGTGAGGATTATGACTTTGTGTGCCGTATGCTTCACGCTGGGGCTAAGGCTGAAAATGTTGACAAAATTCTTCTTGATTATCGTGTAAGTCCCGACAACTTAAAGCGCCGTAAAAACTGGAAAAACACAAAATCCTTTATTCAGGTGAGATACAGAAATTTCAAGCGTGGCTTCTGCTCGTTTTTTGATTTTCTGATACCTTCCATAGCACAGCTTTTAATGTTTATTCTCCCTACAAAGCTGACAGGTGCTTTTTACAAAAAAATACTGAGAAAATAGCAAAAGAGCCATTCGTTGTGAATGGCTCTTTTACATATGGAAGTAAATGAAATATGAAAAAACAACACGAACTCAGATTTTAACCTAATGCCTCATCAAGTGTAACATCAAAGTCAATGATTTCTCCGTCTCTGTATACGGAAATGGTGATTTGTTCACCTGCTTTGAAGTTAGCCTTGATTGAGTTGAATTCCTCAATTGTTGTGATAAGCTGTCCGTTAATTCCGATAACAATGTCATCAACCTTAATTCCTGCTTTTTCAGCAGCAGAATTTTCATTAACGCCTCTTACTATAAAGCCCTGAGGAATATTGTAGTACTGTGAATAAATCTCAGTAACGTTTTCACCTATAATTCCAAGCTGTGGTCTGCCCTTTACATAACCGTATTTCAAAAGGTCTTCAATAATAGGCATAGCATCGTCAATAGGAATTGCAAAACCAAGTCCCTCACCGTAGGTTGAATTGATTTTTACTGATGTGATACCAACAACCTGTCCGTATGCGTTGATGAGTGGACCGCCCGAATTACCGTGATTTATGGAGGCGTCAGTCTGGATAAGATTCATCTCTCTGTCCTCAACTGTCAGCTTTCTGTCAAGGGCAGATACAATGCCTGCTGTAACTGACCCTGCAAGTTCAAAACCAAGTGGGTTTCCGATAACGATAGCAGCTTCACCTACTACCATTTCGCCTGAAGTCCCGAATTCAGCAGCAGGAAGTCCTGTTTTGTCGATTTTCAAAACAGCAAGGTCTGTCTGTACGTCTGTGCCAATAAGCTGTGCTGAATAAGTTTCAGAGCCAAGTGACTTGTCAAGTACAACCTTGAAATCACTTCCACCATCAACAACGTGAGCGTTTGTAATGATGTATCCGTCTTCGCTTAAAATAATTCCTGTGCCTGTATACATTCCGTCAGACGCAACGCAGGAAATACCTACAACTGACGGTGAAACCTTTTCAACCACCTGTGGAATTGTAAGTGCGTCCTTTGGTGTGGAAAGCTGGATTATTGTAGGAATGTTATCTCTTATAACGCCACTGCCGTTTCCGTTTGAAACCATTTCATTCTGCTGTGAAGAAGGTGTACCCCCTGTCGGCTGGTTTTCCTTGGCACTTCCACCCTTGATAAGTGTATACGCCATTACAGAAATGGTCGCCATAGCAACAAGTGTCATAAAAATTGTCAGCAGAATTACTACAATTCTCCCTGAATCCTTACTTTTGTTATTTTCAGGATAAAATGAAAATTCATTGTATCCGTTATTGTTATTGTCGTTGAAATTGTTATACATTATCTGATTCACCTCATATTTTTCTACGGTTTTTTATCATTTCTTTTTGTTCACTTATTTCATTATAACCCTTTTTGTGATAAATAAATGATAATTTCGCAAATAAATAAAAAATACTAAGAGAAAAAGTTAAGGAAATTTGCCGAAATTTTTAATTCCTTATGTTTACTCTTGAAAAAAAAAAAGAAAACTGATACAATGTAGGTATGTTAATCGAAAGAAACTAATTTTATTTTTAATAATTTTTTGAAAGGAAAGATTTGAATACATGGCTAATAAAGAACAATTCAAAAGACTTATAGTATATATAGCTTCTTTTGTAGTTATATGCTGTATGGCTTTTTGCTTTATTTTTGTGTGGCATAATCTTTATAATACTAATTTCGGTGAAAAAATCGGTGAGGATTATTTCTTCTGGCAGAAGGGTAACATTCTCCTGCTTGTAGTTTATATGCTTGTGTATACTATTTTTACAAAGTCCTTCAACGGCTTCAGAATAGGCTATCTTAAAACGGCAGGACTTATCGGTTCACAGATTTTAGGACTTCTTGCCACAAACTTCGTTACATACCTTCAGCTTTCACTTTTAGGCAGAAGCCTTGTTGATGTAGTACCTCTGCTTTTGCTGACGGTTTATCAGTTCTTGCTTGCAGCTATTTGGGCAGCAGGTGCAAACTATGTTTATTCAAAAATTTATCCGCCAAGAAAAATGATAATCGTATACGGAAATACAAATGCCCGTGACCTTGTTACAAAAATGAGCAGTCGTGTTGATAAGTATATGATTTGCTCATCTGTATCAATTACTGAGGATTTGGAAACTATCAAGGAAAAAATTCTTGATTTTGAGGCTGTTATTATCTGTGACGTGCCTTCAAATCTCCGTAACCAGATTCTGAAATTCACATATGATAAATCAATAAGAACATATATTACACCAAAGATTTCTGACGTTATTTTAAGAGGCAGTGAGGAAATTCACCTGTTTGATACACCACTCCTTTTAAGCAGAAACCTGGGACTTTCATTTGAACAGCGTGTTATAAAAAGAGCTATGGACCTTGTTATGGCACTTATTTGTTTTGTTATTGCATCACCATTTATGCTTGTTACTGCACTTGCAATCAAGCTTTACGACAGAGGCCCTGTCCTCTATTCACAGGAAAGACTTACCCTTAACGGCAAGATTTTTAAGGTTTATAAGTTCAGAAGTATGATTGTTGACGCTGAAAAA
Source organism: Oscillospiraceae bacterium (assembly GCA_017451665.1). GTDB lineage: Bacteria > Bacillota > Clostridia > Oscillospirales > Ruminococcaceae > JAAZZIT01. The sequence continues at coordinate 11,891 of JAFTNX010000163.1, forward strand.
GACGGTGTTGCAAGACTTGCCAAGGACAACGACAGCAGAATTACTCCTGTGGGAAAAATTATAAGAAAAATCCGTTTCGACGAACTTCCACAGCTTTTTAACATCTTAAAGGGCGATATGTCTTTTGTAGGTCCTCGTCCTGAAAGACCTGAAATTGCAAAGCAATATGAGGAAACTATTCCTGAATTCAGTTACAGACTTAAAGCCAAGGCAGGTCTTACAGGCTATGCGCAGGTTATGGGTAAATACAATACCACACCTTACGACAAGCTGAAGCTTGACCTTATGTATATCCAGCAGCAGTCAATTGTTCTTGACATCAGAATTCTTCTTCTTACAATCAAAACTATTTTCGTGCCTGACAGCACAGAGGGGGTAACTGCCGACACAGCTGCAACAGACAGCCACAAGCTTACTCCTAATTCGGAAACCAAGAATAAAGAAGAAGTATCAGTATAAAATTATCCGAAAGGAAATGCTATGACACAAAAGAGTAAAGACAAAAAGCCGTTACTTGAAAGACTCCAGAAGTACGAAACCCTTATAGCAGGAAGTGTGCTTTTTGTAGGCCTTGCACTTCTTATAGGCTTTGTTACTGCCTTTATCATAAAGACAAAAGCAGAGCTTGATACCTTTGTTATAAAGACTTCAAGTACACAATGGGCTAACGCCAGCTATTCGGGAATGTATTTTCCGGAAAACAAACTGAGCTTTTCACAAGACCCTTACGGCGATAAAATAGTTAATAAATGCGTTATTTTTGCAGGCACTTATCTTACTGCCGACAGCAGCGGAAAAACTGTGCTTGTTGATGATGAAAACAAAAAGGTTGAACAGATTGTATTCATATCAGATACAGGCAGAAGAATTACTGCCACATCTACAAAAGACGGAGTTACTTTTCTGGAAGACGAAATTCCTGTTGATGAATTTTTCCTTGACGGGTATATGTTTCTCATAAAAGACGGTAAGGTTACTATAAACAACTACGACCTTGCTACTTATGGTGATTTGGAAAAAATCCAGACTACAACAACCACAACAACTACTACCACAACGGTTGTCACAACCACACCTGAGGTTACAACTACAACACCTGAAACATCTTCACCGGTAGTTTCAGGGGATAAGATTACTTCAACTACCCCACAGTCGGTTACAACTTCACCACCAAAAACCACAACGGTTACAACTACCAAAAAACCGACACCTACAACTACTACCAAAAAGACAACTGTTACAACAACTACCACAAAAAAGAAAACTACTACCACCAAAATAACCACTACATCACCTACTGCTACAAACTACAAATCCGATGACGAATTTGTCAAGGAGGTTTTAAAGCTTGTAAACGCTGAGCGTAAAAAGGCAGGGCTTAAAGAGGTTAAGGGAATGATTACTCTTGACAAGGCTGCCACAATAAGAGCGCAGGAAATTACAGGTGCTGATGAGAATTTCTCACACACAAGACCAAACGGAAACAAGTGGTATACTATTCTTGCTGAGGTGGGAATTTCACCTATGGTTGCAGGCGAAAACCTTGCAGCAGGTCAGACCTCACCTGAAATGGTAGTAAGCGACTGGATGGCGTCAGAGGACCACAAGCAGAATATTCTCGACCCTGAGTACGACTATGTAGGGCTTGGCTATGTCAAGTACAACGGCTACTACTACTGGGCACAGATTTTCGCAGCATTCTAGTGCCGCTGCCGGCACGGGCACCTCTGCCACATATCCTTTTGTTCGGGACTCAAATTTTGAGTCGTGGCAGGGCTATCGGTTCGCTTAACGCTCACCTTAAAAAGTGAGGACAAAAAGTTTATAAAGACAAAAATTAAGAGTAGGAGAAATCCTACTCTTTTTTGTTGCCTGCCAAAGACTTAAAGTTTTAGGTCAAGCCTTTTTCAAAAGGCTTGTGGGGTTGAGGGGCAAAGCCCTCATCGCCCGTCGCAACGGGCGAAATCCCCTAATACCATTAAGCGTTTTTTGGAGGGGAGTTTATAAGGTGCCAGCCTTATAAACGATGGAACCTTTTTCAAGTAAAAAAGGTTCCTTGTAGTAGTTCTAAACGCACCACCCTCAAAAAGGTGCCAGTGGCACGTTTTTGACACAACAAACTTTTAGTTTTCGTGCGTCAGCACAACAAAAAACAAAAAGCGTACGAAAAATCCGTACGCTTTAATGAATTACAAAAATTACTTAGCAGCGTTAGCAAGCTTAGCAAGCTGTGACTTCTTTCTAGCAGCCTTGTTCTTGTGCATAACACCCTTTGCGCAAGCCTTGTCAACCTTCTTGATAGCAGCAGTTACAGCTACATCAACGTTTTCGTTAGCTTCAACAGCAGCGTTAGCCTTCTTGATAGCAGTCTTAAGGTCTGACTTGATAGCCTTGTTTCTAAGTGTTTTTGTCTCGATTACCTTAACTCTCTTCTTTGCTGATTTGATGTTTGGCATTTAAGACACCTCCCGTTTTTAAGATTTTTCGCTTATTTCGTAAAACAACTGCACGACTGAGAGGTGAGTGCAGTTTGCGATATTAAACAAGCATTAGTCTTATAATATCACAGTTAAAAAGAAATTTCAAGTACCCAGACGAAAAAATTTAAAGTTTTTTTCGGCTTTCCTTTGGTTAGTTTATACATAAAAAGGGCATAATACCCTTAAAAACACAATCGGGAGGGTTTATTATGATAAGAACTGACCTTGCAGCAGAAAAAGAACAACAGCTTGATAATGCCGACAGCCATATCGAAGGGATTTCAAAGGAGGAATTTTATAAAGGGGATTTGCATATTTCGAGAATTTCCCTGACGTCACAGAATGCCTCATCACTCCTTGAAAAACCAATGGGAAACTATACCACCGTCACCTGCGAAAAGGGTTTTGACTCTATGCCGGATAAGGTGAAAATCTATTCAGATACCCTTTGTAACGAGCTTAAACGCCTTGCAGGAAAATTCAGAAAGCCTCTTGTTGTGGGACTTGGGAACGAAGCTATAACCCCCGACAGCCTGGGCGTGCTGGTTTCAA
>JAFTNX010000164.1 GCA_017451665.1 Oscillospiraceae bacterium
AAGCCTCCTTAGTTCAATGGATAGAATAAATCCCTCCTAAGGATTAGATGTGGGTTCGATTCCCGCAGGGGGTGCCAAAAAATCAAGCTGTACAGATATCTGTACAGCTTTTTTGTTACACTATTTCACACTTTGAATCATAAGCCGACGCAACGATTGACTCGTCGTCAAAAGAAATATACCCCTTTGACTCACCCTTTAAAATCAGACTGCAAAGCTGTGGCTCAATCTCCTTTGTGATGATTTTTCGCACCTCTCTGGCATTAGATTCCCTTTTGGAATTTAAAACTCTCTGTGCGATTTTGTGGTAGATTTCATCTGAAAAAGTAAGCTCAAGACCTGCTTTTTCTGCCCTTTTCAAAAGATTTGAAACCTCTTTTTTTGCAATTTCGCATAGTGTGTTTTCTCCAAGCATTTCAAATAAAACAACCTCGTCATTTCGTTTTCAAAGCTCAGGCAGAAAGAATTTCTTAATCTCTTTCATAACCTCTTTTTTGTGAATTTCGTAGTCGTACTTTTCGCCTTTTGAAAAGCCCATAACGTTGTCTTTGTGAAAATTCTTAGCCCCCAGATTTGAGGTCATAATTATAATAGCGTTTCTAAATGAAACCCTTCGCCCCTGTGAATCGGTACCATACCCCTCCTCTAAAATCTGCAGAAGAATATTAGAAACGTCAGGGTGTGCTTTTTCAATTTCGTCAAAAAGCACCACAGAATAAGGCTTTCTCCTAACCTGTTCAGTTAGCTGACCTCCGTCCTCGTATCCTACATAGCCCGGTGGTGACCCTATAAGCCTTGAAACGTTATGCTTTTCCATATATTCCGACATATCAAGACGAATTATAGCTTCCTCGCTGTTGTAAAGACTTTTTGCCAGAGCCTTTGAAAGCTGTGTTTTTCCCACACCACTCGCCCCTGCAAAAATAAATGAGCCGATAGGTCGGTTTTCCTCGCAAAGTCCAGTTCTCCCTCGTCTTACGGCATCGCTGACAATTCTCACAGCGTTTTCCTGGCCGATAACCTCCTTTGAAAGCTCATTTTCAAGTCCGTTAAGTCGTGTGATTTCCGACTCCAGAACATTCCCCACAGGTATGTCAGTCCACTCGGCTACAACCTTTGCAACGTCTTCGGGATTTACTGTAACAGTCTTTTGTGAAACCCTTTCGGTAAGCTCATTGAGATAATCCTGCTTTGTGATTTTTCCTGCAATATAATCGTTAAAAACCTCTGAAATGTTCTTGCTGTTTTCGCAGGATTTTTCAGCCTCAATTCTTGCCCGTGAACACGCCTCGTCGATTATATCCACAGCCTTGTCAGGAAAGAATCTGTCATTTATATATCTTTTCGCAAGCTCAACTGCCTTGATTACGGTATTTTCATCAATTTTAACCTTGTGGTATTCCTCGTATTTCGGCACAAGTCCCTTTATTATTTCAATGGTGGTATCCTCGTCAGGCTCGTTTATTGTCACCGGCTGAAAACGTCTTTCAAGAGCGCTGTCCTATTCAATATAGCGTCGGTATTCGTCAAAGGTGGTCGCCCCGATAAGCTGTATTTCACCTCTTGCAAGCTGTGGTTTTAAAATGTTTGCAGCATCAATTGCACCCTCTGCTGCCCCTGCACCGATAATTGAGTGGATTTCATCAATAAAAAGTATCACATTTTCTGCTGAAACAGCCTCGTCAAGGCATGATTTTAATCTTTCCTCAAAATCCCCTCGGTATTTTGCACCTGCCAGAAGCATTGACAAATCAAGGGTAAAAATTCTCTTGTCCTTAAGTGGCTCAGGCACAGCACCATTCACGATAAGTCGTGCAAGCCCCTCAACAATAGCAGATTTCCCAACTCCTGCTTCACCCACAAGACAAGGGTTGTTTTTTGTTCTTCGGGAAAGTATTCTTATTATTCTTTCAAGCTCTTTTTCCCTGCACAAAAGCGGGTCGAATTTTAAAGTTTCACTACGCTTTGTAAGCTCTTTTCCAAAACGTTCAAGCTTGTTAAGTCGCTCCTTTGAACGATTTATAAGCGTGATTTCGTTGTTGTGTGCCATCGAACAATCGCTGTAAAGCTTTGATAAATTCACGCCCATTTCTCTTAAAATCGACACCCCACAGCATTCCGACTGTCTTAAAAGCATAGTAAAAAGGTGTTCACTCCCGGCAAGCTTACAGCCGAAATTATTTGCAAGCGTAACTGCACCGTTTGTGATTTTTATAGCTGTGGGGGTGAAATCGTCAAAAGTGAGCCGACAGGGAGTCCCTTTCCCCACAATAGCCACAATCTTCTGAAAAACCTCTTTTTTAGTTACTCCGTTTTTTACAAGTATCGTATGTGCCGCACTGTTAGGTTCTTCAAGCATAGCAAACAAAAGATGCTCGCTTCCCACATAGGTATGACCTAACTTTCCGGCATTTGTTATCGCACATCTGAGAATATCCCTGCATTTTTCAGTAAAGCTCTCAGGACTTACAGAAAAGCTATCCATAACATTCCTCCCTTACTCTGTAAATATTGACGCAAATTCCCGTTTGTATTCGCTTAACCTATTTTATGCAAAAATAAATGTAAGATTTACTTTGTAACACATTTTCTCATTTTCCATAAACTGTACTATAAGGCAACGCAAAAAGACCTTTTAAAAAAAGAAATACTTATGCGAAAGCCTTAAAATCAACAAAAGGAGTGCTTTTTATGAACGGATTCGGTGGATGCTGGTGGATTATTATCCTTATTCTTCTCGTTTGCTGCTGTGGTTGTGGCAACAACGGAATGGGTGGCTGCACAAATAACAACAACGGCTGTGGCTGTGGTTGTGACTGTGGCTGCTAAGTCATAAAAGAAAACCCGTCTTTCATCATGAAAGGCGGGTGATTTTTTATTCAGTTTCTTTTTCAAGCTTTTTTATTTTTTCAAATTCTAAAAACATTAAAATTACTGCAAGTAAAAATGCTGCTGTGTCAGCTATCGGGCCAGCATACATAATACCGTCAATTCCTAAGAAAATAGGCAGTGCTATTACAAGAGGTACTAAGAAAATAACCTGTCGTGTAAGTGCAATAAACGTTCCCTTTATGGCTTTTCCTATGGCAGTAAAAAATGTGGTAGTTATCGGCTGAATTCCGTTAAGTGCCATTCCAAAAAGGAAAATCTTTATAAGTCTTACACCAAATCTCACATAAGCAGGGTCGTTTTCCTTTCCGAAAAAGGACAAAATCTGTTCAGGGAAAAGCTGTAAAGCTATAAATCCCACAGTTGATATTATTGTGGCAGTCATAACAGCCTTCAGGTATGCTTCCCTTACACGCTTGTAGTTTCCTGCGCCGTAGTTAAAGCTTACAATAGGCTGATGTCCCTGTGCTATACCGATTACTACCGACATAATAAGCATAGAAACCTTCATTACAATTCCCGAACAAGCAAGTGGAATATCGCTTCCATAAGCTGACTCCATACCGTATTTTGTCATACTGTTGTTCATAACAATCTGGACAAGCGTCATTGCAAGCTGATTGAAAAAGCTGGCAATTCCAAGTGTGCAGATTGAAAATGAAATATTGAAATCAAACTTGAAGAATTCCTTTTTAACCTGAACGTGCTTGAATTTTCTGATGTAAAGGGCATTGAGAATAAATGATACAACCTGCCCCAGAACTGTTGCAATTGCAGCTCCCTTTATTCCCCACAGCTTTATAAAAATCGGGTCGCAGATTGTGTTTATAACAGCTCCCGAAACCATACTTATCATTGAATATGTAGGACTTCCGTCAGCTCTTATAAGGTGGTTAAGCCCTGTAACTGCTGTTGCAAAAGGCAGTCCTAGCGCAATTATTCCCGTGTAGTCAACAGCATATGGCATAACGTCCTTTGTAGCACCAAAAAATACAAGCAGAGGCTTTAAAAACAAAAGTGAAATAACGCCAAGTGCAAGTCCGCTTACAAGGAGCATTATTATTGAATTGCAGGTGGCTTTGTTGGCCTGCTCCTGCTTTTTTGCACCAAGAAGAAGATTCTGCTTTGCAGCACCTCCTGTGCCTATCAGAAGAGCAATTGCAAGTGAAATAGTTGTCAGCGGAAAAGCTACATTTGTGGCAGCGTTTCCGTGATAGCCAATCATATTCCCGATAAAAATCTGGTCAACAATGTTATAGACTGCACTTACAAGCATTGAAATAATGCTCGGTATTGCAAACTTTAAAAGCAAGGTCGTAACCTTTTCATACCCTAAGGGATTTCCTTTAATTTCCGTCATCTTTTTTCTCCATATTACTTATTTTTTCTCACATATTAAATATTAGCACAAACAAGTGAATATTTATCATTGATAAAATTAACTATTGTTCACAAAAATATGTTTTTAACCCTTATTTATGTGGGGGTTTCCTTGACATAGGTTTAAGATTGTGATAAAATAAACGTTGCGACAATTTGTCCCTTTTTTAAGGGTTTGGAGGATTATAAATTTATGGTAAGAGAAGATTTAAGAAACATAGCGATTATCGCTCACGTTGACCACGGAAAAACTACTCTCGTTGACCAGCTTTTAAAGCAGTCCGGTACTTTCAGAGAAAATCAGGTTGTAAGCGACAGAGTTATGGACTCAAACGACATTGAACGTGAAAGAGGTATTACAATTCTTGCAAAAAATACCTCAATTATGTATAAAGATGTTAAAATCAACGTTATCGACACACCTGGACACGCTGACTTCGGAGGCGAAGTAGAACGTGTACTTAAAATGGTAAACGGTGTTATTCTTCTTGTTGACGCTGCCGAAGGCCCTATGCCACAGACAAGATTTGTTTTGCAGAAGGCACTTGAACTTGGTCACAAGATTATCGTTGTTGTAAACAAGATTGACAGACCTGACGCAAGACTTAACGAAGTGGGCGACGAAGTTTTAGAGCTTCTTATGGACCTTGACGCTACTGATGAACAGCTTGACAGCCCTATTCTTTACTGTTCAGGCCGTGACGGTACAGCTTCACACAATCCTATGAATCTGGGCGAAAACCTCATTCCACTTCTTGACGAAATTTTAAATTACATTCCTGCACCTGAGGTAGACGACGAAGGAAGTATGCAGTATCTTGTTTCTTCTGTTGACTATAACGAATACGTTGGTAGAATTGCTATCGGAAGAATTGAACGTGGCGTTATGAAGGTCAATCAGGAAGTTACTGTTGGCGACTACCACCAGACAAAGAAGGAATACAGAGGAAAAATCGTAACAATGTATCAGATTCAGGGGCTTAACAGAGTACCTTGCGAAACTGCCAAGGCAGGCGACATTGTTTGTATCAGTGGTCTTGAAAACATCACAATCGGCGATACAATCTGCGAATTCGGAAACTTTGAAGCTGTTCCTTTTGTTAAGATTTCAGAACCTACTGTTGAAATGACATTTTCAGTTAACGACTCACCTTTCGCAGGCAGAGAAGGTAAATTTGTTACTTCAAGACACCTTCGTGACAGACTCTTCAAGGAGCTTCTCAAGGACGTATCTTTGAGAGTTTCAGAAACAGAATCAACTGACAGCTTTAAGGTGGCTGGACGTGGCGAAATGCACCTTTCTATTCTCATTGAAAATATGAGACGTGAAGGCTACGAACTGGGAGTTTCAACACCTAAGGTACTTTATAAAGAAGTTGAAGGAAAGCTTTGCGAACCTATCGAAAGACTTGTAATTGACGTTCCGGAAAACTGCGTTGGTTCAGTTATGGAAAAGCTTGGTTCAAGAAAGGGAGAGCTTCAGCAGATGACTCCTGTGGGCTCAAGAATGCGACTTGAATTTTTAATACCTGCAAGAGGACTTTTCGGATACAAGAGCGAATTTTTAACTGACACTAAGGGCGAAGGTATTATGAGCTCTGTATTCCACAGCTATCAGCAGTACAAAGGAGATATTCCAAGAAGAAACACAGGCTCACTTGTTGCTTTTGAAAAAGGCACAGCTATTACATACGGACTTTACAATGCTCAGTAAAGATGCGAGCTTTTCATCACAGCAGGCACACCTGTTTATGAGGGAATGATTGTTGGTGCATCACCTAAGTCTGAGGACCTCGTAGTAAATGTATGTAAGAAAAAGCATCTTACAAACACCCGTGCAAGCGGAAGTGACGACGCATTAAGACTTGTTCCACCAAGAATTTTAAGCCTTGAGGACAGCCTTGAATTTTTAGCTGACGACGAACTTCTTGAAGTTACACCAAAGAATATCAGAATCAGAAAGCGTAACCTCAGCAACACAATGCATGCTAAGGAAAGAGCAAAGATTAATGGATAAAATAAAAACTCCACTCTGTAAAAAGAGTGGAGTTTTCTATTAAGTAAGGTATTATCCGAAATATCTGTCAAAAAGTCCCTTGAAACCACAGCCGTGTCTTGCTTCGTCCTTAGCCATCTCGTGAACTGTGTCGTGGATAGCGTCGTAGCCAAGCTCCTTAGCTCTTCTTGCAAGTACCATTTTGCCTTCGCAAGCGCCGTTTTCAGCCATGTATCTCATTTCA
>JAFTNX010000165.1 GCA_017451665.1 Oscillospiraceae bacterium
AATTAAAACAAAAGGCATTGATACTATGATAAGTATAATAACAATATGCCACGGTTTGTATGGAGCGTCTAATTTTGCAACTTCAAAAAGAGCATCAGCGTTATCATAGTTTACGCCGGGAACACTTTTTTCATATACGCAACCCCCCTTTATTCCTCTCTGAAAATATGTAAACTGTGCACCGTCAGGATAAAATATATCAACATCATATTCATACCATTTGTCAAGACTATAGGAATAATCATAAGTTTTTTCCCCGTCAGAAATGGTGTCTTTTTCCATATCAATTGTGTATTACACGCCGTCAATTTCAACAGAAGATATAGTTTCTGTGGATGCCGATACAATAATTACAAAGATAAAACAAATTATAAAAGGTAGAAACTTCAATGCAGTAATCAGTATTTTTTTCACTTTAATGTCCATTTAAAACTCCTCTGTCCCTGTATTATGATACAAATGCCCAAGTTATTACACCACAAACACTATCGCCATAATTATAGCAGCAAGAATTGCAATTCCGCCACCTATACGCCCAACGACAAGTGCAGCGTCTGAGGGTTCAGCATTCTTGTAGTGCCAGCCGTAACCAAGCCACCACAGGCCTCGTGGTGCAATCAATCCCACAAGCCCGAAAACTCCAAGAATAACTACAAGAAACCACGTCTTTGACTCAACCTTTTTTGGTGCATCTTCCTTAGCTACCTCAACAAGTGTGTCAGAGCTTACGATAACACCGTTTTCAGATAAATCCTTCCACTCTCCTACACCAACTTCATTATTCTGTGTCCATATATAAGTTGTGCCGTCAGGATAAAAAATTTCAATGGTGTAACTGTCACCACTGCCGTCTATCTTGTATTCAAAAGTGTTTTTCCCGTCAGTAATTGTGTCCTCAGCCTTGTTAATGGTGTATTCCACGCCGTCAATTTCAACGGTTTTTGAATCTTCCCCACAAGCCGAAAAACACATCAGAGTCATAACCATAATAACAAATGCCAAAATCTTTTTCATAAGAAAACCTCCTGCATTGTCAATTGTGTATCGTGCTTTACTAAATCTTTATCCCCAACTATTTAAGCCGAGCGTTATAATACCGACTATATCAATTGTCAATTGTCAACTGTCAATTGTCAATTGAAAAAATCTTCTTCCATCGCTGTGATGAGGTCAACTCTTCTCTGGTGGCGTCCACCTTCAAATTCAGTTTTCAAAAATACGTCAACAAGCTCACAAGCAAGCCCTGCCCCAACAACTCTCGCACCAAAACAAAGAATGTTTGCGTCGTTGTGGAGTCTTGTGAATTTAGCAGAAAAATAGTCTGAACAACAAGCAGCCCTTACGCCCTTGACCTTGTTTGCAGCCATAGAAATACCGATACCTGTGCCACAAATGAGAATTCCTCTGTCAAATTCGCCCGATACAACAGCCTTTCCTACTGCCTTTGCTGAATCAGGATAGTCGCACTTTTCACCTTCGCCGCAACCAAAATCCTTGTATTCGTATCCGTTCTCCTCAAGCCACTTGCAGACCTCCATTTTAAGCTCCACAGCAGCGTGGTCGTTTCCGATTGCAATTTTCATAATTTTTTCCTCCCCGATTATTTTCCTAAATCTTTTTCAGCCTTTGTGACCTGTAAGTATCTCGCTTCAAGCTCAGCCCCCGTCACCCAACTGTCATTTTCTTCAAAAGCAAGCTCGCATAACGCTGACGCCCTCTGCATTTTCAAAGACGCAGGCGCAACCTCCACTCTCTCCAAATCAGAGAATAAATCCCCTTTGATTTTTTCGCAGATGTCACCAACGAGCATTATTTTTTCATCAGAATTTCTCACAAATTCTTCAATTTCTTCGTATTTGCATACCTTGTCTGCTACCGCTTCGACAAGTTTTCCACCTTTACACTCATACGCTCCAAAGTATGCAATACCCAGTCTTGCGTGCATAACACTAACCACAATACCCCCGAAAAACCGTACATTCTGTGCAAGCGACTTTAAAGTGGATACTCCGTAGCATTTTACGTCCTTGGTAAAGCACATTCCCTTTACAGCAGAAATTCCAATTCTCAGCCCTGTGTAACTCCCAGGTCCTTCGCTTACAGCAAAACAGTCAATGTCCTCAAGCTCAATTTCCAACTTTTCAAGCAGATTTTTTACCAAAGGCAGAATAATCTGCGAGTGAGTAAGCCTTGTAACGTAAGAAATTTCACCTAAAATTCTGTCGCCGTCCATAACAGCTACCGACGCAGTTTTTCCACTTGTGTCAATCCCCAATATTTTCAAATCTATCATCTCCGCTTATACGAATTTCTCTTTTATTGTCGTCAATTCTAACAATGTCAATAAAAATTGTCCCCTCAGGCAAAGCGTCCTCAATGTTTTCGCTCCACTCAACACACAAAACGGTTTCCCCGTCCATGTAATCGTAAAAGCCTGTTGTTTCCAAATCATCGCTACCGTTAATGCGATACATATCAAAATGACAAACAGCCTTGCCGTTTTTACGATATTCATTTACAAGTGCAAATGTAGGTGAAGTAACGTCGTCGCCAATTCCAAAACCTACACAAAGTCCTCTGGTGAAAGTAGTTTTCCCTGCACCCAGACCACCTCTGTATGCGATAACCTCTCCACCCTTGAGAAGCCCACCAATTTTCTGAGCAAACAAAACTGTTTCCTCAGGTGAATTTGTAATCTTAACCATTTTTTATTTCCTCGTAATAATAATCAAGCATCAAGTCAACCATTCTGCCGTAACTGTTCATTCCGTCCTCAACCCCGTTGAGTTTAAGACTTGTGTCGGTTGCAATATCCCCGACAGTATTCACAACATCACTTGGAATAATCGCACTTTCGTCCTGCTGAACCTCTTCCCAGTGCTCATAGCTCATATTCCAGTCAAGGAGAATGTTATTGTCAAGATTCTGATAAAATCTGTCAATGTCCTCCTGCGTGCCGAACTCCTCAATGTTGTTTCTTATGTATTTCAGTGCCGATACAGCACCGCTGTATATGAAGTCCTCATCTCCCGATTTTATGCAGGCAAGATACGCTATAAAATTCGCCTCGTCCTCTAAAATAAACCCTCTCAGATGTGCAAGCTCGTGACATAACGTGTCAGGAAGATTAACCTTGTACATATCCTTGTTGTAGTTTGCTTCAAGGGTAAACGGGAAATAAATTCCCATAAGATACTGCTGACTCATAAAAAACGAATTTATAACAGGCTTAGGATTTGGATAAAAGCCGTCAAGCTGTGGATAATCCTTGCCTAAATTCTGCATAGCCTTTATAGCCCTGTCACCTAAATCCCCCTCAGGAGAAAACTTTCCCTCATCATCCCGGTTAACCTTGTCAGCGTATTGGTTAGCAATCTCCGTTACAATGTCACCTAAAGCAATAAGGTCCTCAACAGTATGCTCCTCTGCTTTGATTCCATACTTGTCCCCGAAATTCGTGCAGTGGTATAAAATAAAGCAGTTAAGGGTCTGAATAAGTGCAACACATACTAAAATCCACGCAATTATTTTTCCGTAAATCTTAGTAATCAAAAGACGTTTTCCCTCTTTTTTATACATAAGCACAGCATAGCTGATAACTCCCCCGACAATAAGTAAAAGCCCTGCTATAATGAGAATTTCACCTACCGAAAAAGGAAAAACCGACGTAAAACGTGAGTATGTATTAAGCCACAACGGAAAAATATTCTCAACATAAAAATCGCAGAAACCTGTTGACAACCACGCTACAATGTTAAGCAGAACCGTCAGCCCAAAAAGAGTAATAAGCACAACAGTATTCTTTTTAATTTTCATCAAGCTACCTCTTTCCTGTAATTATGAAGCACCCTGTGTTGTCCTCTGAAATAACATAGCTGTCGCATCCCGACGGCACAGTAATTTCATCACCTTTCTGTCTTGTAAAAATGTAATCATCGTATTCATAAAACTTGCCGATTTCAAGATTTTCAATGTATTCCTCGTAAGCCAGAGAATTTTTATAAATTATCTCGCTGTGTGGAAATCCCACATATCTTATGTGCCACGGCTCGTATGTTATACCTGTAATGTCCTCTTTAAACTGTGGGTATCTGATTATAAATCCGTATTTCCAGGAATTTTCGTTAACCCATACTCCCACGTCGCAGTTAATAAACCCTGCCCCTGCAAACTCCGTAATGTATACGTCAAGAGCAAGTCCAGTCTGATGCTCGCTCGCACCCTTTTTCATGGCAGTTTCTTCGCCCTGCTCCTTGGAGATTTCCTCCTGCTCCTCGGCAGTTCTGTAACTGCTCATAACAAAAAGCTTCTTGTCAAATTTATCAATGATGTCAAGGGACATATCGGAATAATCGTCCCTCATACAGCTGTTCATCATAACCCCTGTTGTTTTGTATTCGCTTATGTCAGCCACATAATCATCAGAAAGTGTGTATTCCTTGTTAACAAGCATCATAGACTGGTTGAAGCTTACATTTTCCCATTTTATAAACTCAGAAACCTCCACTTTTTCGGTGTCAAGCTCCTTAGCTGTCATAGCAGTAAGTGCCACCTCATTTTTTTCTGAGTTAAAAAAGCTTTTAACCTTGTATCTGAAACCCGGCTTTAAAACCAACACCAGAACAAATACAGCCACACATAAAAATACAACTGCCACAGATATGATAACAGCAATTTTAACCTTGCTAAATTTCTTTTCTTTTTCCATTTGTAGTCACCACTTATAATAAAAACTCAAATCGGCTGCCGAAAAATCAGCAACCGATTTTATCATTTAAAAGAGTCCTGAAATGTTTCCTTCGTTGTCGCAGTCAATCTTGTTAGCAGCAGGCACCTTAGGAAGTCCAGGCATAGTCATAATGTCACCTGTGTAAGCTACCACAAATCCTGCACCAGCTGAAAGCTTTACGTCACGGACTGTGATTTCAAAGTTTTCAGGCTTGCCCAGTTTTGCAGGGTCATCAGAAAGCGAGTACTGAGTTTTAGCAACACAAACAGGAATGTCCCCGAAACCAAGGTCAGTAATTTCCTTGATAGCCTTTTCAGCCTGAGCAGTAAAGATAACTCCGTCAGCTCTGTAAATTTCCTTAGCAATAATGTTGAGCTTTTCCTTGATAGGGAGCTTTTCGTCGTAAAGTGGTGCATAGTTTGAAGGCTTTTCTTCAATAGTCTTGACTACCTTTTCAGCAAGGTCAATTCCGCCTTCGCCACCCTTGGCAAAAATTTCAGCAAGTGAGTATTCAACTCCCATTTCCTCACAAACCTCACCGATAACTGCAATTTCAGCCTCAGTATCTGTGTGGAATCTGTTGATAGCTACAACAACAGGAACACCGAATTTCTGCATATTTTCAATGTGAGTCTTGAGGTTTATAATACCCTTTCTCAAAGCCTCAACGTTTTCAGTTGTAAGGTCAGCCTTAGCAACCCCACCATTGTATTTAAGTGCTCTGATAGTTGCAACAAGCACTACGCAGTTTGGCTTTAAGCCTGCAAATCTGCACTTGATGTCCATAAACTTTTCAGCACCAAGGTCAGAGCCGAAACCTGCCTCTGTGATTGTGTAATCGCCGAGCTTCAAAGCAAGCTTGGTAGCTCTTACAGAGTTACAACCGTGAGCAATGTTAGCAAAAGGTCCACCGTGCATAATAGCAGGTGTGTTTTCAAGTGTCTGAACAAGGTTAGGCTTCAGAGCGTCCTTAAGGAGTGCAACCATAGCGCCACAGCCACCCAAATCCTTAGCATAAACAGGCTTTCCTTCGTAGGTGTAGCCTACAAAAATTCTTTCAAGTCTTGCCTTCAAATCAGCAAGGTCAGACGCAAGACAAAGGATAGCCATAATTTCGCTGGCAACAGTAATCTGGAAACCGTCTTCTCTTGGCATACCGTTAACCTTGCCACCAAGACCAACAATAATGCTTCTCAGGTTTCTGTCGTTCATGTCCATACATCTCTTGAACATAATTCTTCTCTGGTCAATGCCGAGAGCATTTCCCTGCTGAATGTGATTGTCAATGAGGGCACAAAGCAGATTGTTTGCAGCTGTAATAGCGTGCATATCCCCTGTAAAGTGAAGATTGATGTCTTCCATAGGTACAACCTGTGCGTATCCGCCACCTGCCGCACCACCCTTGATTCCAAATACAGGACCAAGTGAAGGTTCACGGAGTGCAAGCACAGCGTTTTTGCCGATTTTAGCCATAGATTCAGCAAGACCAACAGAAATAGTAGTCTTTCCCTCACCGGCAGGTGTAGGGTTTATAGCAGTAACAAGAATGAGCTTTCCGTCTTCCTTGTCTGCAAGCTTTGTAAAAAGTTCCTCAGAAAGCTTAGCCTTGTAATGTCCGTAAGGCTCAACATCGTCCTCTGAAATTCCAAGTTCATTTGCAATTTCAAGAATTTTTTTCATTTTCGCAGCCTGAGCAATTTCGATATCAGTAAGCATAAAAACAACCTCGTTTCCAAATAAAATTCATACATATAAAGTATATCATATTTCTGCTCACTTTTCAACCACAAATCAAGATATTTTTCAACTAAAAAAGAGCAGGACGATAAATCCTGCTCTATGTTGTGAATTTTTAACCAACCCAGCCCTGACTTCTTGCATAATCAGTCATTTCGTTGTAGAAATCACTGGTAATGTTATTGTCGGTGTAATAGTATCCCGATTTTTTGCTGTCGGTCTTGTCGCTGAAATGCACTCTTTCAATACCCGAAGATACAATATAAATCCTCTTGTATAACTCATCTCCGTTATTGATTTTTATTTCAATTTATCATCACTTTGGAAGGTCTTTACTATCCTCTATGCTTTCAGCCTCAACAGGATATTTCAGCATTTCTGTCATAAAATTCTCAATTTTCTTTGTAATTTCACCGTCGGTGATTTTTCTGCCGTCATGAATATTTGTCCCGTCAGCATACATGAAATATTCAAGGTCAAGTGTAACTTCCTGCTGGCTGTCCTTTTTGTCGGTAGTTGTTTCATTAGTTTTTCCACACCCTACCATTGCAATACAAACCAAAACACTTAAAAGTATCAGAATTTTATTTTTCATAAAATCACCCCTTCACTTAATTAGTGCAGTTTTTCAGCCATTTTGTTGCAATCACTTTTTAAAATCCCCGAAAACACTAAACCGAGCTATGTCAACTGTCAATTGTTAATTGTCAATTGTGACAATAAAAATCCTTTCAGGATTTTTATCAGTCACCAAAAGATATTCCCATATCTCTTGCAGTAAGGATAAGCTGATGGTCATCAGGCACAAGCTTTGGCTTTCCTGCAATGTCAATGAGCTTGTTTTCTGTGACATTTTCCTTAACCATAGCTACTGTGTAACCAAACTTTTCTTCCTTGATAAGCTGTGCAGCACGAACACCAAACTTTGTTGCAAGCACTCTGTCGTAAGCCGACGGACTTCCACCTCGGAGCATATGACCAGGCACACAAACTCTTGTTTCCATTCCCGTTTTAGCCTGAATTTCCTTTGCAATTCTGTTTGAAGCTGTTGTTTCCCCACGCTCAGCACGGAGTCTTGCACGCTCTTTCTTTTTGAGCTTTGCCTCTTCGGTATCAAATGCACCCTCAGCTACTGCTAAAATCGAAAATGCCTTGCCGTTTTTAGCTCTCTTTTCGCAAGCCTCAGCAAGCTTGTCAATGTCAAATGGAATTTCAGGAAGTACAATCATGTCAGCTCCCCCTGCTATTCCTGAATAAAGTGTAAGCAAGCCTGCCTTGTTTCCCATGATTTCAACAACCATAATTCTGTCATGTGAATCTGCTGTTGAGTGAAGTCTGTCAATTACATCAGTTGCAATGTCAACTGCTGTGTGAAAACCAAAAGTAACACTTGTTCCGTAAATGTCATTGTCAATAGTCTTAGGAAGTCCGATAACGTTAAGACCTTCCTGTGAAAGAAGATTGGCAGTCTTGTGAGTGCCGTTTCCACCTAAAGTCAAAAGACAATCAAGCTTCTGCTTTTTGTAGGTGTCCTTCATAGCCTTAACCTTGTCAACGTTGTCCTCTTCAATTACAAGCATCTTTTTGTAAGGTGTTCTCTTTGTACCAAAAATAGTTCCACCTCTTGTTAAAATGCCCGAAAAATCCGAAGGCTTCATTTCCTTGCATTCGTTGTTAATAAGTCCCGAGTAACCGTCATTTATACCGATAATTTCAACATCATCAGTTCCAAAAAGCTGATAACAAGCCTTAGCAGCTCCTCTTATTGTCGCATTAAGTCCAGGGCAGTCCCCACCACTTGTCAGAATACCAATTCTTCTTTTCATAAAACACAAATCCTTTCAATATTATGTAAAAAAGGTCTGAAAAAGGGCGAAAATTTCGCCCTTTAATCATTTAATATTTGTCGTCCTCGTCGTTGATTGATTCAGGATTGAATTCCTCATCATCGTCAAGGATAATCTTAACTTCTTCATCGTCAGGGTCGTCCGGATAAGCAAAGCTTGATACAGGCGCCGGCTCATCATCAGGGTCATCAGGATATGCAAAAGCAGATGCAGGTGCAGGTCCGTCATCGTCATCAGGATAAGCGTAAGCAAAACCAGAAGAAGCAGGTGCAGGCTCGTCATCATCATCAGGATAAGCAAAGCTTGAAATTCCCGAAGATGTAGCAGGTCCGTCATTGTCTGAAACGTAATCATACATTCCGGCACCCGGCATTGTAGCCTTGCCACCACTCTTTGAAAGCTTAAATCTTGCAATCATGTTCTTTAAGATAAGTGACTGGCTTGAAAGCTCTTCACTTGCAGATGCAGAACCAACAGCTGTTGAAGTATTGCTTGCAACTACTGCAGAAATCTGGTCTACACCGGTGTTAATCTGAACGATAGCTTCTGCCTGATGGTCTGATGCGTCAGCAATGTCTCTTACGAGCTTCTGGATTTCCTGTGAGTCTTCCACAATCTTGTTAAGTGAACCAGCTGTCTGACCGGCAATGTCAGAACCTCTTGAAATAGCGTCAGCTGAATTTTCAATAAGAGCAGCAGTCTGCTTAGCAGCCTCAGCACTCTTAGAAGCAAGTCGTCTAACTTCGTCAGCAACTACACCAAAGCCCTTTGAACCTTCTCTTGCAGCTTCAACAGCAGCGTTAAGAGCAAGGATATTTGTCTGGAATGAAATTTCGTCGATAACCTTGATAATCTTTGAGATTTCAGCAGAAGATTCGCTGATTTCGCCCATAGCAGCAAGCATCTTTTCCATGTCCTTGTTACATTCAGCAATAGCGTCAGCGTTGTTCTGAACAATCATGTAAGCTTCCTTAGCAGACTTAGCGTTCTGAGTTGTCTGATTTGAAACGTCAGTAATTGTAGCTGAAAGCTCTTCGATTGAGCTTGCCTGCTGAGTTGAACCCTGTGAAAGGCTCTGTGCATTGTTTGAAACCTGAACAGCACCTGATGATACCTGTTCAGCAGCGATATTGATACTTGCAAATGTATCTGAAAGTGATTCAAGAATTGCGTTGAATGTAGACTTAATCTTGATGAAGTCGCCCTTGAATGTACCGTCAACTCTGTGACTGAGATTACCTTCAGAAATGTTTGTAAGAGCAACTGTGATAAGATTGATGTACTGTCTCAGTGAAACAACAGTTTCTTCAAGTGAATTTGAAAGAACTCCAAGTTCGTCCTTTGAATAACATACGTCAACCGGGTCAGAAAGGTTACCCTGTGAAAGAGCTCTCAGACGCTGAGTTGTGTTAACGATAGGCTTTGAAATAGTTCTTGCAAAGAAGATACTGAGAATAACTACGCCGATAAAGAGAACACTAGCAGCAATCAGAACCTTCAGACCACCTACGTCAGCGATTGAGAGATATTCATCTCTGTCACAGATAACGATAAGTGTAGCATTGATTGTTCCTGCTCTCTTGTATGCAGCAATCTTTTCTGAATCCTTGGTTTCAAATTCGCCGAAACCACTCTTTTCCTTAAGAGCCTTCTTGATGAATTCAGCCTCTTCCTTATATTCCTTGTCGTTCTTAGCAAGATTGATAGCGTTGTGCTGTTTTGTCTTTGAAGCTCCACTGCTTGTTACAGTAGTACCCTCTGCATCAATAACAACAAGCTCACCTGTTTCGCCGAATTCAGACTTTTTAAAGTGTTCTGCAAGAACGTCGATAGAATATGTAACTGTAACTGCACCAACAACTGTGTCAGCGTTTGTCATAGGAACAGCAATTGAATAGCCTACCATAACATCATTTGAAACAATGTCAGAAACAACAGCCTTCTTTGTGTCGATAGCACTTTTTACAATTTCATCAACACCTGCGTCAGCAGTAATTGAGCCGTATGACTTGATAAGTGTTCCTGATGCATTAAAAATAGCAAAATCGTTTCTGTATTCATCGCTGATACCCATTTCAATCATCTGAAGCTTTGTATCATCGTCAGCTTCAAAAAACATTGAATTGTTTACAACAGAATACAAGCTGTCCTGCTGGTTTGTAATCAACACGTCAATAACCTCAGCAGACTGCTGTGCCATTGGTTTGAGTGTTTTTTCCAGCGTGCTTTCAACAGCTGATTTAGAAGATGTTACGCCGATAAAGCCCAGGACACCAACAATAACAACTGTCAGCCCAAGAATCATTATGAGCAATTTAGAACGCAGACTTTTCATTTCCTTTTCCTCCTGTATAGTAAAACTTATATGAAAATAATCTGTAATTTAAAATAATTGTATCACATTTGCACAATTTTTTCAAGGGGTTTCAGAGATTTTTTTGCATTTTTACAATAAAATTTCTATATACTAATAAAAATAAACAATTTTGAGAGAGGATTTTTTATGTCAAAAACAAAACTCACAAAAAACCAAACCCGTATATGTTTAATATGCACAACGATAATTTTTATTATAATAATTTTTGCAGATTATTTTTCACGGAATGTTTCACAAACAATGACAAAACAAAAAGGAATTTTCATTCCGATTATAATGTATCACTCAATAAGCCGTGACGAAAGTATGCAAAACGACTATGTAATTTCCCCAATCACCCTTGAAAAAGATATTGTCTATTTAAAACAAAAGGGCTATACTCCGATTTTTGTTCAGGAAATAATCGACTATGTCCATATTGACACACCCCTCCCGGAAAAGCCGATAGTTCTCACCTTTGATGACGGTTTTTCCGATAATCTTGAATATCTTCTCCCACTCCTTGAAAAATACGACTTCAAGGCTACCGTGTCTGTTGTGGGAAGCTATACTGAAATTTCCGACAACTCAAAAATAAATCCCTACCTTAAAAGTGAAGAAATCACAAAGCTTTATGAAAGCTGTCATGTAGAAATTGCAAATCATAGCTACGATATGCACAGCACGGGAGGAGTGCGTAACGGTTGCTCGATAATTTCAGGTGAAAGCTATGAGGAATACCGGAATACCCTTCTCACCGACCTTGACAAAACCCAGAAATACCTTATGGAAAACTGTAAAATCCTGCCTACTGTGTTCACATACCCTTACGGTTTCGTGTGTGAACCATCAATGAGAATTGTAAAATCAGCCGGCTTCAAAGCAAGTCTTGGGGTTGAAGAAAAGCCGAATTTCATAACAAAAGACCCCGACTGCCTTTATAATTTAAATAGGTATAACCGCCCGTCAGGTATTGAAACAGAGGACTTTTTTGAAAAAGTGCTTGATTTTTGAAGTTTAATTTTTGTTACTTTGCATAAAATATTTTTGTAATTTTATTTGAAAGTCACTATTTACAAAAGGCTTTTTTGTGTGTATACTTTAATATAGTTTATTAAAATTGAGGATTGTGTGAAAAAATACTTTTTCACACTGGTTTTGTGGCTTTCGATGCTAATAGCATCGATTTTACTATAAGCAAAACCAGCCACAACTCCCAAGAAAGGTAAATTATTTTTATGAAGAAAACTAAAATCGAAAATACCCGTTCATCGGGAATTATTCTGCATATTTCAAGCCTGCCTGACGACTACGGTATCGGCAGAATGGGAAAATCAGCTTATGAATTTGTTGACTGGCTTTCACTTGCAGGTCAGAAAATCTGGCAGATTTTACCACTTTCACCTACAAGCTTCGGCGACTCACCATATCAGAGCTTTTCTGTCAATGCGGGAAACCCTTACTTTATTGATTTGGAGCTTCTCACAAAAGAAAAGCTTCTCAAAAAGTCTGACTATTCACGCCTTGACTGGGGTAAGGATAAAAGCGAAATCGACTACGAAAAGATTTTTAAAAACACCTTTAAGGTGCTTAAAATCGCATACAAGAACTTCATAAAAAACGTAAGCGACAAGTCGGATTTTGAAGCCTTCAAGGACAACAACAAATGGGTGCATTCCTATGGTCTTTTTATGGCACTCAAAACCGAACATAACGGCGCTTCCTGGGATATGTGGGAAAAGGATTTGGTTTTCAGAAAGGAAAAGGCAATTAAAGATGCCGAAAAACGCCTTTGTGAGGAAATTGATTTCTACGCATTTTTGCAGTACAAATTCTATGAACAGTGGGAAAATTTAAAGACCTACGCAAACAATAAGGGCATTAAAATTCTCGGGGATATCCCGATTTATGTAGCCTATGACAGCGTTGAGGTGTGGGAACAGCCTGAGCTTTTTTATCTTGATGAGGATAAAAAGCCTGTTGAAGTGGCTGGCTGTCCACCTGACTGCTTTTCGCCGACAGGTCAGCTTTGGGGAAACCCGCTTTACAACTGGGAATACCACAAGGAAACAGGTTATAAATTCTGGATTGACAGAATTTCAGCTGCAAGCAAGCTGTATGATACAATAAGAATTGACCATTTCAGAGGCTTTGACAGCTATTATTCAATTCCTTACGGCAACAAAGACGCTGTTATCGGAAAATGGAATAAGGGCGTGGGAATTGAGCTTTTCAAGACGGTAAATAACGCTTTGGGCAAAATTGATATTATCGCTGAGGACCTGGGATTTATCACAAAGTCTGTTGAAAGACTTCTCAAAAAGAGTGGCTACCCTGGTATGAAGGTTTTAGAATTCGGCTTTGAGCCAAACGGAAAAAGTGGCTATCTCCCACACAATTTCAAGAACACAAACTGCGTTTGTTATACAGGCACTCACGATAACGACACAGCTTATGGCTGGGCAATGAGCCTTAAAGGTGACGAGCTTAAATACGCTAAGGAATATCTGGGCGTCAAGAATAAAAAGGCTATCAGTGAGGCACTTGTGAAGCTTGCGTGGTCAAGTATTGCTGACAGGGCAATCGCACAGATGCAGGATATTCTGGGGCTTGGTAGCGAGGCGAGAATGAATATTCCGTCAACTCTTGGCACAAACTGGAAATTCAGAACAAATAAGGATATGTTCACCGAAGAATTGGGTGTAAAGCTCAAAAACCTTACAGAAATTTATAACAGAATTTAACACAAAATCGTGGAAGATTGTGCCTTCCACGATTTTTTTATCAGATAATCACATACATTGTGCTATCATCAGGTGCCGGCAAAGCGTCGTATTCCTCCTGAGTGAGGGTTACGAGAGTTTTTACGGTGTCACTTGTAACGTAATTGTCAGGAAGCTGTTTTTCGATTTCTTCTGCTACAAGCTCTTCTGCAACAGAACTAATCTGTGCTTTAAAATCAGCAATAGCCTCTTCAATCTGTAAAAGAAGCTGTTCGCCAATGTCAGCTGGCAGACAATCCTCGTTTGAAACCCCTACAACTTCAACTTCCCCGCCTGTGAAAATAATGCAGGTGTTGTCAGTAGGATTGAGGGCCTTGAGGGTAAGTTTCAGCTTCCCCGAAACAGCTGTAAAATCACTTGTTACCACAAAGTAGATTTTCAGAATGTCTTCAAGAATGTCAACAGAGAGAGTTGCTACTGCGAGGGTGTCTGAGGCATTGCGACCTTCCATAATAAAGCCGAATTCCGAAAGGTCGTAGCCACCGTAAAATCTGTCCATTTCAATAACGACAGTGTCGGCATTGTTTTCGCCTGTGCGCATAAGTGTACGGATAGGCGAAGTGTTTAAGTCCTTGTGACTGACTTTGAGAGTTTTGATAATTATCATTCCTTTTTTTAGATTTTCCGTTCCATAAATAGCCGAAAAACAGCAAAAAGTTGCACATCAGCGTGCAACTTTTTTAAAAATAATTTTAAACTTCTGCCTTTTGAATAAAAGTTGTATGGTGAATTTGTAGAATGTTAATAAAAAAGCGTACAGAGTTTTCTCCGTACGCTTTAATTGTGCATTGAAAAAGCCTTTTGCCCCTCACTTTTTAAGCCGAGCGTCAAGCGAGGCGATGACCGCCGTCACTCGAAGGCATTGACCTTCGCAAATTTATAAATAGGCGAGGTCGGTGAAACCGTCAGGGTTTCATTGTCAATTGTTCACCAGTATTTATCCTTTTTGTTTGTCAACCCCGAAAGATAATCAAGAGAAACGTTGTAGTATTTTGCTAAGGTAATCATCACATCAAGTGGTGGCACTCTTTCGCCGTTTTCATACCTGATGTAACTGTTTTTGCTGATAAATGCAATTTCTGAGCATTTCTGCTGAGTGAGGTCGTTATCCTCTCTCATGTCCCTGAGCCTTGTTTTCATGTTCAACACCTCATTTACATAGTAGCAAAAAACTCCGTTCGGGGTTGACAAATCACCCCATATGGGGTATTATAATCAATATGAGGTGAATTATTTATGAAAGAAGAAATTAGAAAAGTGGATTTTGAACCACTGTATTTTTACCTTGTTGATAAAATTGACAACCTGATTACAGAAATCGACCACCCTCCATATGAATGTGAAAAAATGAGGTGTATTAACGCATTAAAAAGTATGCTACTTGAAGCAGAAGAAATGTATATTGAGCAATAAAAAAGCGTACAGAGTTTTCTCCGTACGCTTTAATTGTCAATTGTCAATTGTCCATTGTCAATTGTTTATCGCTGTTCGCAGATGAGCTTGATAGCTGTTCTTTCGTCGCCGTCAATCTGAACATTTGCAAACGCAGGAATACAAATCATATCAATGCCAAGTGGAGCAAGATATCCTCTTGCAATAGCAACAGCCTTGATAGCCTGATTAGCTGCCCCTGCACCAACAGCCTGAACTTCAACAGCACCACTGTCTCTGATAACTCCTGAAATTGCACCAGCTACTGAGTTTGGAACAGACCTTGATGAAACCTTTAAAATTTCCATAAAATCACCTTTCTGAATTTTAACCTCATACATACTCAATTGTTAGTAAATTTAACTGCTTTAACAATCAAA
Source organism: Oscillospiraceae bacterium (assembly GCA_017451665.1). Taxonomy (GTDB): domain Bacteria; phylum Bacillota; class Clostridia; order Oscillospirales; family Ruminococcaceae; genus JAAZZIT01. The sequence continues at coordinate 15,264 of JAFTNX010000165.1, forward strand.
TTATACCAAAAATCATTAACAAGTGCAAGTCTTTTAACAAAATTTTGTTTATTATCGCACAATTATTCGCTGAATTTTGTTAGCTTTGCCTAATTTTTCATCAAAATCTACCAGAACACCGTTTAAGAAACAAGGATTTTCGCTTTCCCTGAACTGTACAGGATAGTGAAATCTCTGCTTGTTTACAGCAGGCTCAACGTCAACTCCAAGCACCGACAACTCAGGGCCGGTCATACCTGCATCTGTAATGTAGGCTGTGTGTCCACCCAGAATGATTTCGTCAGCTGTCTGAACGTGAGTGTGAGTGCCTAAAAGTGCAGTTACCTTTCCTGTGAGATAATGCCCCATTGCTTTTTTCTCGGCAGTTGCTTCTGCGTGAAAATCTACAAAAATATTCTTGGCATCTGTTTCGGAAAGCACCCTGTCCATTGCTTCAAAAGGGTTTTGCAGGCTGTCCATATAAACAACCCCCTGCAAATTCACAACAGCAATTTTGTATGCCCCCATATCAAGCTCGCACACCCCATGACCACACACCCCGTCAGGGTAGTTCACAGGTCTTAAAAGGTAGTCGAACTCGTCAAAAATATCAACCGATTCACGTCTTTTAAAACAGTGATTTCCTGTTGTAACAACGTCAGCTCCTGCCGAAACTAGCATTTCAAGACTATTTCTTGTTATGCCGTTTCCCTGGGCAGAATTTTCTCCGTTTACAACTAAAATGTCAACTCCGTATTCTTTCTTTATGCCACTGATTTTTTCCTGCAAAAAGTCGCAACCCGACTTTCCAACAACGTCACCAATAAAAAGCAGTTTCAAAAAAATCACTCCAATCTGTATTTTTCAGTTTATCACATAACGTGAATTTTTTCAACAACAAAGGGGAAATTTAATTCAAAAGCTTTAAAATATCTTTTAACTTTATGGAATTTAAAAGCCCTAAAAGTATTCCAAATGCCGATTTATAGGGGAATATGTCATCTGTGAATAGTTCATTTTGAGTTAATATTCCCTAAAAAGTGACTAATAATTAAATTGCCGATTGTAAAAATTCACAAACATTCAATTTTTTTGTTGTTTTTCTATAAAAATGTTTGACATTTTTGTGAAAAAAGGCTATAATTTAGGCGTAAAATAAAGTGGGTAAATCCCAAGGATTGGTCTCCCAACAGAAAGGATGGTTTTTATGACAAAGGCAGAGCTTATCAGTGCATTAGCAGACAAGGGCTACAAGAGAAAAGATGCTGAAAAGTATATTACAGATGTATTTGAAACAATTGCCGAAGCTCTTGAAAAGGGCGAAAAGGTTTCTGTATCTCATTTTGGCGTATTTGACATTCGTGAGAGAGCAGAAAAAACAGTAATAAATCCTCAGACTAAAAAGTCTGTTGTTGTTCCGGCAAAGAAGGTTCCTGTTTTTAAGGCAGGCAAAACTCTCAAGGAACGTATTAAGTAATATTTTTTGAAAGGAATTTTAAAACTATGGCTACTAAGAAGGAAACAGTTGAAAAGGTAAAGGAAACTGCTAAGAAGACAGCAAAGAAGACAACAGAAACAGCTAAGAAGGTTGCTGACAAGGCTACTAAGGCTGCTAAGCCTGCTGTTGAAAAGGCAACAAAGGCTGCTAAGCCTGTTGTAGAAAAGGCTGCTAAGGTTGCAAAGCCAGCTGCTAAGAAGGTTGCAAGCACAGCTAAGAAAGCTGCTGCTAAGGTTGTTAAGGAAGAACTCATTGTTGAATTCGGTGGAAAGAGCGTAAATATGGCTGACGTTGTTGAAAACGTTAAGAAGGCTTGGAAGGCTGACGGCAACAAGGGTATGATTAAGAAGGTTCAGGTTTACGTTAAGCCAGAAGAAAACGTTGCTTACTACGTTGTAAACGACATCGCTGAAGGCAAGAAAATCGACCTCTAACCAGCGCAGACGCTGGACCCTTCTCCCCTCGCATTTCATTTGTGAAATGTCGGAGTTTTGAGTGCTCGGGTGTTATCGCCTCGCTTAAGGCTCGGCTTAAAAAGTGAGGGCAAAAGGCTTTTTAGTAATTGACAATTGACAATTGACAGTTGACAATTAAGGTGTCGGCTACGCCGACGGATTTTAAAAATTAAGAGTAGGAATTTTTCCTACTCTTTTTTTGTTTATCAAAGTGGTATTGCTTAGGTAGTTTTCACATTTGAAACGTCCTATGTAGTTAATTAAACGAAATGAAATCGTCGGGCTACTTTGTAGCTATCTTAACAAAAGCAAAAGAAAACTGCGATGTCTGTTTCATACCCGTTAAAAGTCGGAGGGGGGTTAAAAGGGGTAACGGAAGGGGGTTCTAAAGGGGGAAACCGTAAGGGGAGATTAGGGGGGATATCGACTTTTGGAGGTTTTGCTCCCCCGTCACCTTTGGGTTTCCCCCTTTAAAAAGGTCACAAATGAAATAAAGGGGCAAAGCCCCTTCACTACTTTGTGGTTTCCTAAACAAAACCCCTTCACTACATTGTGACGGCTTGCTTGCGTAAGCACAACAAAAAACAAAAAGCGTACGGAAAATCCGTACGCTTTAACTGTCAATTACTAAAATCCCTCTGTCCTCTCCGTTTAAGCCGAGCTTAAAGCGAGGCGAGGAGGGTGCAGCGACACCGCTAATTACTTCTTCTTTCTGAGAAGAATGCTGTTAACGAGAGCAGCGATAAATGCACCAACCATAGGTCCTACGATAAATACCCAAACCTGAGCGATTGAATCGCCGTCTGTTGCGCCGATACCAAAGATAGCTGGAGCAAGGCTTCTTGCAGGGTTTACAGAAGTACCTGTGAGGTTGATTCCGAGAAGGTGAACGAAAGTAAGAGCGATACCAATAAAGATTGGAGCGTGCTTCTTAGTGCCTTCGTCTTCGCTTTCTGTTACGTTGATGATAACGAGAACGAAAATGAATGTAAGAATGATTTCAACGAGAAGTGCGCCGAAGAAATTCATGTTTCCGAAGCCGTTAGCACCGAATGATGAATCGCCGATACCAGCTGTAATTTCCTTTCCCTTCTTGACATCCCAAACCTTGCCGAGTGCACCACAAGCAACGAGGACTGAAAGAATACCTGTTGCAGCGAAAGCACCGATAACCTGTGAAATAACATAACCGATAAATTCATCTGTCTTCATCTTGCCGTCAACGAGCATAGCGAATGAAACAGCAGGATTGAGATGAGCGCCACTGATTTTACCAAATGTGTAAGCAGCAACGATAATTGAGATACCGAATGCAAGTGAAGTAGCAACAACATTTGCCTTAGTAACCATTGCAGTACCACAACCGAAGAAAACAAGGATAAATGTACCCAAAACTTCAGCTATGTACTTCTGAGTTCTTGTGTTCATGAGAAATTCCTCCTAAAAATATTAGAAACAAAATATTTCTAACTTCAATTTTAACTCAAACGTTTAAAATTTTCAAGAGTTTTGTATGTTTATACACAATTTCTGTAATTTTAAACAAATATTGCCTCTTAAAATTATGTATTTTTTCATATGTGGCTTGACCAGACTTTTTATACTTTGGCAGGAAACAAACTGTTTAAAGCGTGGGAAGGGGTTTTTGTGGCGTGCTTACGCACGCAAGCTGTCGCAACGTGTTGAAGGGGCGTTGCCCCTTTATTTCTTTTGTGACCTTTTTAAAGGGGGAAACCATAAGGAGGACGATATATCTCCCTTTGGGAGCTATGAGCAAAACCTCCAAAAGTCGATATCCCCCCTAATTTTCCCTTAAGGTTTCCCCCTTTAGAACCCCCTCCCTTATCCTTTATTAACCCCCCTCCGACTTTTAACGGGTATGAAACCGACAGCGCAGTTCTCTTTTGCTTTTGTTAAGATAGCTACAAAG
>JAFTNX010000166.1 GCA_017451665.1 Oscillospiraceae bacterium
ATTTTAGAATACTTATCATAAGTCGATTTAACCCTGTTCTGTGCAAAAAGAGCAAAAATCATTGCTGGAATAACAATAATTATAGTCCAGTCAAAGTAAAAAAATCCCATTTAACTTACCTTTCTGACAATAGGTTTGTCCAATAAATATACTCTAATTATATGCTATTTGCCTAAAACTATGCCTTTTTCAACAGGTTTACCACGAAGATAATCAGCTGTTTTCATTCTCTTTGAACCTTCAGCCTGAATTTCAGTAAACTTTATAGCACCGTCACCACAAGCAACAACAAGCTCTTTTTCGTCAATTATTTCGCCGAATTCTTTGTTTGTAGCAGTTGTTGAAACAATTTCCGAATGATAAATTTTAAGTCGTTTTCCATCAAGAGTTGTAACTGCACAAGGATAATCAGAAAGCCCACAAATCTGCTTGTGAATTTTTCTTACATTCTGAGAAAAATCAATATTGCACATATCCTTTGTAATCATAGGTGCATAGCTTGACAGTGAATCGTCCTGTTTTTCAGGTGTAATTTCACCCTTTTCAAGCTTTTCAAGGGTTTCGATAAGCAAATCAGCACCCATAACAGCAAGTCTGTCAAAAAGTTCAGCAGCTGTTTCGTTTTCGCCGATAGGAGTGCTTACCTTTAAAAGCATATCCCCTGTATCAAGTCCCTCTGCCATAAGCATAGTTGTAACGCCTGTTTCCTTTTCGTCATTTAAAACAGACCACTGAATAGGGCCTGCGCCTCTGTACTTAGGCAAAAGACTTCCATGAACATTGACACAACCAAATTTCGGAATATCAAGAACTTCCTTAGGAAGAATTTTTCCATAAGCAGCAACAACAATTACATCAGGGTTTATTGTTTTAAGCTCATTTATATATTCGTCAGCATCTTTTTTAAGGCTTACAGGCTGTAAAACCTTTGTATTATGTGCTTCAGCAACAACCTTTACAGGTGGTGGTGTCAGTTTATAACCTCTGCCCTTTGGTTTGTCAGGCTGCGAAAAAACACATTCCACATCATAGCCACATTCATATAATTTTTCAAGTGTCGGAACAGCAAAATCAGGTGTTCCCATAAAAACTACTTTCATACTAATCCTGTACCTGTACTCTTTCTTCAATCAAATCAACAAAAAGTTTTCCGTCAAGGTGGTCAAGCTCGTGACAAACAGCTCTTGCAAAAAGCTCGGTAGCTTCCATTTCATACCATTCACCAAATCTGTCCTGAGCCTTGAATTTAACCTTGTTTGGTCTTGTTACATAACCCCAGTCATTAGGGCAAGAAAGACAGCCTTCAACGCCTCTCTGTTTGCCAGAAACCTTGATAATTTCAGGATTGATAAGTTCAAAAAATCCTTCCTCAACCTCAATAATGCAGTATCTTCTCAAAATGCCAATCTGAGGTGCAGCAAGACCTACACCATTAGCCTTAGCGAGAGTTTCCTTCATATCATCAAGAATTAAATGAAGCTTTTCATCAAAAACTTCAACAGGACGGCACTTTTTATAAAGTACATCATCATCTCTTTTAACAATATTTCTGATAGCCATAAAATTATCCTTTCTAAATACCTGTATCACCATTCATATCAGCATAAATATGCACATTTGAAAAACTTTTTCTTTTCATAGCAGTAATAAGGATGTCGCTCAACATTGTTCTGAATTCCTTATTATTCTTGCATTTTATGATAATACGATGTCTGTATTTATTGTTAATTCTTCCTTTTGAACACTGAGTAGGTCCTAAAACTCTCAGTGGTATATTCACATTATTATCTTTTATATAGGATTTCATTATATCAAGAAATTCAAAGGATGCGTTTGTAACATCTCTTTCAAAATCCGAACTGAAACCAATCACACACAAATCGCAGAAAGGTGGATACACAAGCGCTTTTCGTATCTGAATTTCTTCATTGTAAAAGCCTTTATAGTCCTGTCTTGACGCAAGGTCAATAACATAATGGTCAGGAACAAAGGTCTGCAAAAATGCAATTCCCTTTTTTTCGGCACGTCCACTTCTTCCCACAACCTGAGTTATAAGTGAAAATGTTCTTTCGTAGCTTTTAAAATCCCCCATAAAAAGAATTTTATCAAGAGAAATAACGCCTACAATAGTTACATTCGGAAAATCAAGTCCCTTTGCAATCATCTGCGTGCCAATCATTATATCATACTTTCCGTCAGCAAAATCCTTGAAATTCTTTTCATAAGAATGCTTTGAACTTGTTGTATCGGCATCCATTCTCAGAATTTTTGCGTCAGGAAGTAAATTCTGCAAAACATCTTCAGCCTTCTGAGTACCTATTCCACTCTTTTTAAGCTTATCCGAACCACATTTATCGCACTTTTCAGGCATACTTCTTGTATACCCACAATAGTGACACATCATTCTGTTGTTTTTCTTGTGATAAGTAAGAGTAATGCTGCAATTCGGACATTCAACGGTTGTATGACAGTCACGACAGGTGACAAAAGTGTGATAGCCTCGTCTGTTAAGAAGAAGAATTGACTGTTCCTTGTTTTCAAGATTTTTCTTTAATCTTTTAACAAGCGTATAACTATAAAGTCCCTCGTCGTCATAAGCCTCATCATCAAGCATATCAACAGTAACACCAGCAGGCAGTTTATTTCCTGAAAATCTTTCATTCAGTTCAAATAAACTGTATCTGTTTTTCTGTGCAAAATAGTAA
>JAFTNX010000167.1 GCA_017451665.1 Oscillospiraceae bacterium
AGTCCTCTGCTCTACCAACTGAGCTACAGAGGCAAATGGCGACCTGGATGGGACTCGAACCCACGACCTCTAGCGTGACAGGCTAGCGTTCTAACCAGCTGAACTACCAGGCCACTATTTTCTGATATAATCAGAAAATAATGGTGGGAACAATAGGGCTCGAACCTATGACCCTCTGCTTGTAAGGCAGATGCTCTCCCAGCTGAGCTATGCTCCCACGCGACTTAATTATTATACAATACAAACGCAGACTTGTCAAGAGGATTTTTAGAAAAATTTATCTTTTGTCGAATTTGACAAAAACAAAATAAATCATGATGACAAGCTATAAATTTTGCACAAAATTTAAAGTAAAACCTCCACTTTATCCCTTAAATCCATACTGTCAGCTGTGACTTCACAGTCAAAACAAAGGACTTTTACGCCATTTTCGGCAGCCTTTTTAAGTGCTTCACCAAACTCCTTGTGGGTTTTGTAGTTAGGCTCAAAGTGTGAAACGCCCTTCATCTGAACAACAAACAAAACATACGCCTCATATCCCGATTTTACGGCGTCTTCAAGCTCTGAAAGGTGTTTTACGCCTCGTGTGGTAGGCGCATCAGGAAAACGCACAACGTTGTTTTCTTCAAGAGTAACGCCTTTGACCTCCACAAAAAACTCCTTTTCGCCGTGTATTCCGTAAAAATCAAAGCGTGAATTGTTGAATTTGTACTCGGATTTTAAAATTTTCAAATCAGAAAACAGCTTTCCCTGACGGATAAATTCCCCCACAGCGATATTCGGCGCATAGCTGTCCATATTTATAATCCGCCCGTTTTTTACGACTGCAACCAAATCGTAGGCTGTTTTTCGGGCAGGATTTTTTGATTTTTCAAGAAAAACCGTAGCGTTTTCTACAAGAAGCTCACGACAACGCCCTGTATTTTTAACGTGCACTGTTTCCTCCACGCCGTCAATAAGCACCTTAGCAATAAATCTGTTAGGACGGCTAAGGAAACGCCCCTCAACAATATTTTCGTATCTCATATTATTTGTATGTCAGCTTGTTTTTTGGTGCAAAGCCGATGTATGATTTTCCCGGGTTTACTTCAAGCTCATTTCCGTCGGTATCGGTGAACAGGATAGGCGAAGTTTCAGTTTCACGGCTCCAGTTTATAGCCACAATTTCGCCCTTTGAGATATAATACCCACGGCCACCCTCAAGGTCAACGCTGATTAAATTATTTTTGGTATTTATAATTTCAGTGGTAGTTTCAAGGCAGAAAATATTTGTGTATTCAAGCTGTTTTTCAGCCCTTGAATCCATATGCTTTTCGCCGTTGTGGAATTTCACATAAGTACCGTTTTCCTCGTTGTATTTAAAGGTGCTGTAATATGCGTAGGAAAAGTCAATTTCAGCCTCAACGCAGGATTTTCCACCTATCTGTGAAGCTTCATCTTTAAATTTAAAAGCTGATTTGTTGTATTCCTCGCTTAAATCAATACGCATTCCACGATTTTTTATAAGCTTTGGAATTTTATCTCCGTCAAGGAAAATAGTGTGTTCACGGGAATAATCATTAAGTCTGTCCTTGTCCGCAGGGAATGCATCTGACCAGTACCCACCGTCAAAATGGTCTGTGTCAAGTCTGTCAAGGGTTTCGGCAGCCACAGTTTTGTCAAGTCCGTAATGGAAATAAATAGCGTCGTGACCCATTGCAAGCATAGGGTAGTAGTAGCGACAGCTTCTTATTGAGCATACGTCAGGCACAGCAGTATAGTCGCTGTAAACTGCCATAAGTCGTGTAATTCCACCCTCAACAAGACATTCGTACATTATATCAGCGTCATAAGTTCCATATTGTGGCAGGGAATAGGTTATGTTATTAACCATTACGGCCACAGGTCTTTTGCCAACAGCCTCTGAAGAAAGTGTCATTTCACCTGTGAGATTGTTGTATTCGCCCATTGGCTCAGGTTCTGGTTCGGGAGTTGTAACAGGAGTTGTGGTAGTTTCCGGTGTGGTAGTGGTAGCCACAGTTGTAGTTGTGGCAGTGATTATTTCAGCGACAACGTCATTGGTTGTTGTTTTTGTAGTGATTTTTGTATCTTCCTTTTTGTCGCAGGCTGAAACAAGCACAGCTGTCAGACAAAGAGCAAAGCAGATTATTTTTCTTTTCATAACAAGACCTCTTTTGCGATAGTATGAGTATATTTTACCACATTACGACATTTTTTGCAACACGCAAGAAAATGGCAGATTATTTCCACACAAAATAAAAAATCCCTGCAAAAAATCAGGGACAAACTTTTTCTGATTCCCACGCCAACGGCGTGGGGACAGATACAACAAAAATATAAAACAAAAAGCCTGAAAAAATCAGGGACAAACTCTTTCTGATTCCCACGCCAACGGCGTGGGGACAGATACAACAAAAAAATATAAAACAAAAGTCCCTGAAATACATCAGGGACTTACTTTTCTTATCTGTTCTTGGTTGGATTAACAATATTTCTCCAGTCAAGGTCGCCACGTTCGAGAGCGTGAATAAGCGCTTCAGCAGTAGCAATATTAGTCGCAATCGGGATATTATGTACGTCACAAAGTCTCAGAAGGTCACTTTCGTTTGGTTCGTGTGGCTTTGGTGTAATCGGGTCTCTGAAAAACAGGAGAAGGTCGATTTCGTCGCAGGCAATTCTTGCAGAAATCTGCTGGTCGCCACCCTGCGCACCGCTGAGATAGCTCTGGATTGGAAGACCTGTTGCCTCAGCAACCAGTTTTCCGGTAGTACCTGTTGCACAAAGTGTGTGTCTGCTTAAAATACCGCAGTATGCGATACAAAACTGAACCATAAGTTCTTTTTTCTTGTCGTGTGCAATAAGTGCTATATTCATTTATAATACCCCCGTTTTTGTAGTAGTTTGAGTGCTGTTTAAGGTGAAGTTTACTGTTTGAGTGAAAGCTGGATATGTTCGCCCTTGATTCTTCTTGAAATTGCAGAGAATGCAAGGAAGCCCTGTGAGCTTGATGAAAGTGGAGCACCCTTACCTGTTGCAAGTGGAATAGCTGAATCCTCTGGAATTACACCAAGAAGCTGTACGCCTACTGTGTCGATAATTGCATCAAGGTCGTCCATTTCTTCGTATTCAAAAATTCTCTTGTTAGCCTTGTTGATAACAAGTCTCTGCTTCTGGTTTCCTCTCTTGTAGAATTCGTCTGACATCATTCTTGCGTCACGAACACATACAGGGTCAGGAGTTGTTACAATAAGAATAAGGTCTGAATTTGTAACGATATCAAATACGCTGTTGTTGATACCAGCAGATGTGTCAATGATTATGTATTCAAAATACTTTCTCATTTCTGTTGTAATCTTCTGAATGTCTTCAGCCTTGAGCTGAACAAATGGGTCAGAAGGTGCACAAAGAACGCTGAGGTTATTTGCAAGCTTAACAGTTGTTGTTGCCTTATAAACGTCACATGAACCGTCGATTACATCACCGAGGTCGTAAGGAATATTTCCCTGCATACCAAGCATAATGTCCATACATCTAAGACCAAAGTCAAGCTCGATAATAAGTGTACGGTTTCCCTGCTTTGCAAGAGCATATCCGAGGCATGCACTGATAGATGATTTACCTGTTCCGCCCTTACCTGAAGTAACTGCAATAATTTTAGACATAATTAGTTCCTTCCTTTCACACCGAATGTAGTGTCGGTTTGGTGTATATTTTCGTAAAAAGATTCGTTTTTTAATGTAAAATGAAACATTTTCTGAATCTTCCGACAAAATTCTCATAATAAAGATAATGCTACATACTATTATTTTATCACAATATTTCAAATTGTCAAAGAAAATTGTTCACATCGGCTCAAAATCGTTAAATGATATAAATCACCCCCTACCTCTTTTGGTAACTTTGCACAACATGTATAAACAGAAATCGGTTGAAATTCCGTGAGAAATTGCAAATACCACAAAAGCCCCAATAATCACCCCACAATAGCATCAATTTCTGATGGCGAAATTGACGGATGAAAGAGGCTGTTGAGAGCTATTTTTATAATGGTTGCTCCGTTTTTGACAAGAAAGTCAATGTTTCGTGGTGTAACCATCATTGAGGCGTATTTTTCGTTTTGATTTTCTGCGTCAGAAATCTGAAAAACAGCCGTCTGCATGTCAATAACGGTGGGAATTCCCACAGCGATAACCTTACAGCCGAGAGTGTGTTGTGAAAGCTCTGCACGGGCATTTTCCACGCCACTTCCGGGTGAAATTCCCGTATCTGTAAGCTGAATTGATGCGCCGAGATTTTTGATTTCAGCACAGGCAAGAGCGTCTATCACAAACACCACGTCGGGGTGGATTTTTTCGCAAAGTGCCCTTACGATTTCCTGAGATTCAAGGCCTGTATTTCCTGTTACTCCCGTTGCGATAACTGCCACCTCGTTCATTTTGTCGCAGTAAAGTTCAGGTGCTAGGGTTTTTATGTGTCGGGTTGCAAAAATCTTTTTTGATACCAGCACGCACAGGCTGTCGGGGGTTATAGCTTCGTTCCCAAGTCCCACAACAAGAGGCTTTCTGAATTTTCCTGCAAGGCGTTTAAGCTCGTTACAAAGGGTATCTGAATAGATTTTTACCTTATCCGGCATAGAGTCAAAACCCTTTTCGCAGGTGACGGTAGTATAGTTTCCCAATGGTTTTTCAAGGAGTGATGAAGCATTCTGTGACGTCAGGGAAATTCTCGAAATATGCAAATCCCCTTTATAAAACTCCTCTTTTGAAATCCCTTCGATATGGCTGTCGGCATTATCAAGCTGTTGTTCTTTTTCTGCTG
>JAFTNX010000017.1 GCA_017451665.1 Oscillospiraceae bacterium
ACAGTTTTAAGTCCAAGCTCCTCCTTGACACGTTTAAGCGCCTTGACGGTTTCCATAACTCCCTCCTGCTCTGCTGACACAGTAAGGGTAAGGCAGTCTACAAAGACATTTTTCTTATCAATTCCCAAAGAAATAGCCCTGTCAAGAATTTTCTTAGCGATATTAAATCTTTCATCAGCCTTTTTAGGAATTCCGTTTTCGTCAAGGGTAAGTCCCACAACGCATGCACCGTATTTTTTAACAAGTGGAAGAACTGTTGAGAGTGATTTCTCTTCGCCGTTTACCGAGTTTACAATAGGTTTTCCGTTATAGTATCTGAGGGCTTTTTCAAGCGTTTCAGGATTTGTTGTGTCAATCTGCAAAGGCACATCGGTAATTCCCTGAACTGATTTAAGCACCTCAATCATCATTTCAGTTTCATTTATATCAGGAAGTCCCACGTTGACGTCGAGAATTTCAGCGCCTGCTGTTGTCTGTTCGATAGCCTGTGAAAGAATATAGTCGATATTGTGGTCAATAAGTGCCTGTTTAAAGAGTTTTTTGCCTGTCGGGTTAATTCTTTCGCCTATAATACGAGGGCAGTTTATTACAACTGTTTTTGTTGCAGAACACACAGCGACAGGAATTTCGGGCGTCTGTGGTGCATATTTTTCGTCTGAAAGTGCTTTTACGGTTTCAGCGATAAACTGTGGATTTGTTCCACAACAGCCACCAAAAACCTTAACACCATACTTAACAAGTTCCTTCATCTGTTCACCGAACTGTTCTGGTGTAACGTCATAAAGGTTAGTTTCCGGGTCAGGAAGTCCTGCATTTGGTTTAACAACAATCGGCAGGTTTGTCCACTGAGAAAGTTCCTTAACAACAGGTTCAAGCTGTTTTGGACCAAGTGAACAGTTAATTCCGATAGCGTCAACCCCGAGGCCTTCAAGTGTTAACGCCATAGACGACACAGAAACGCCTGTAAATGTACGCATATTTTCTTCAAAGGTCATTGTGCAGACGATTGGAAGTGTGCTGTTTTCCTTTGCAGCGAGAACGCCTGCCTTTAATTCATAAAGGTCGGTCATAGTTTCAAAAACTATCAAATCGGCATCTTTACCAGCAATTACAACTTCCTTAAAAAAATCGTATGCCTCGTCAAAAGTCATTGTTCCTGTCGGCTCTAAAAGCTGTCCGATAGGGCCTACATCAAGTGCGACAAGGGTATCTGTTCCCTTTGTGGCAATTCTTGCGTTTTCTACTGCCTTTTTAACAAGGGTAGAAACATCATATTCTGAATGTGAAAGCTTATATGCATTTGCACCAAAAGTGCAGGCATACACAACATCAGAGCCGTTTTCTATATAGGCTTTATGGATTTCCACAAGCCAGTCGGGATTTGTCACATTAAGTTCTTCAGGTATTGCGCCTGCCTGAAGTCCTTTTTGCTGGAGCATTGTGCCCATAGCACCGTCAAAAAAAACAAATTCCTTATTATTAAGAAGTTCTTTAAAATTCACAGCGTTCTCCCCTTTTTCTGAATTTACAATTTTCTCGCATATTACAGCTTTCACAGCCAATACGCTTTTTGGGAACAGGCTTATCGCTTATTCCAAACACGGCAGTAACAGACTTCAAAGGCGTCATAAGGTAGCTTTCCGTTACTGTTGCACCTATTGTTTTTGGTGTATCAAGAAGTGACGATATTTCCTTCTGGGTTTCAAGTGGGAAGTCCCCATATCCACAGGAAAATCGCCATGTCGTATAGCCACTGATTTTTTCAGTAATTTCCTTTTGTGCCTCGTCACAAATCTGTTCAGCGAGCGCTGACGCCATACTATCGCACACAACTGCCCTTGTCATATCGCAGACCTTATAAATCCTCATAAGTCTGTCAACGCCACCCGACGCAGTACACGCCATAATAACGACCTTATTACAGTCTTTAAGGTGGTTTGTTATATCCTTACCTTTAAGGACAAGGTTACAGTTTTTTAGCGTAACCTCATTTTTTTTAAAGGAAATCTCATTTACATCAAAAATTTTATAGGTATACTTTGGTTTACAAGCCAAAAGAAGCTCTTTTTCCACCTCATAAACCATATCCATAAAAGCATCGTCAGGTTTTTTATCCGAAAAGCCCATATATCTCAGGGCTTCGTCCATTCTGACCTTTAAAATTTCCATAAAATCACTTCTTTACGGTTTATCAGAAAACGGTGGGACATACATTTCATTTGCAGAGTCACGCTGTTGTGAAAATCCGTCCCAGCCATATTTTTCAGCCACATCAAGTACAGAATTATACTCAAATGTGGAAGTTTTACGGTTTAATTTTTTAATATCAACAGCCTTAAACATAGGTGTATACTGACTCATAACGCTAAGCATAATTTCGTCTTTCTTAAAGGTTTCACCAAGTTTTTCAATCAAAGCGATAGAATCCTTTCTTGAATTTGGCAAAACAAGGTGACGGACAATTGTACCACGCTTTATAAGACCGTTTTCTATTATAGGTTTTCCTGTAATTTCAGCCATTTTTTTAATAG
>JAFTNX010000168.1 GCA_017451665.1 Oscillospiraceae bacterium
TGAATTTATACGCAAGCTGAAAGGGGCAGATTTGATTGCCTGAAAAAGGAAAATTCAAGCTGAGTGAATACGACGAAACCATTCGTTTTGTGCTTGAAAATGGTGGAGAATTCCGACTTTATCCACGAGGCACAAGTATGTTACCCCTGCTACGTGAAGGAAAAGACTCGGTTTGTCTTATAAAAGCTGACGACATTCTCAAAAAAAATGACATTGTTTTTTATCTTCGTGACGACGGGCATTACGTTCTGCACCGCATTGTTGGGATATCAGAAAACGGGTTTATTCTTTGTGGTGACAACCAGACAGCTTTGGAAAAATTCATAAAAAAAGAACAGATAATCGGTGTTGTAAACCGTATTTTCCGAGGCGAAAAGGAAGTTTCGTTAAAGGGATTTAAGTACCGTTTTTATCTGCTTTTGTGGAAGTCTTTTTTTGTGAGAAAGGTGTTTTTCAAGCTAAGACGAACATTCAAAAAATAATTACAGGAAGTTTTTTATGAAAGAATACAGATACATAACCTCCCTTTTAAAAAGCATTCTTAAAAATGAAAAGCCAGCTGAATTGCCTGACGGGCTGACCTTTGAGGGAATTTATAAAAAGTCAAAGTCACATCACATTTCGGGAATGGTTTTTTATGGCATTGAAATGCTTGAAAAAAAGCCTGAGGAAAAGCTTTTTAAGTTGTGGCGACATGACCGTGACAAGGCTATTGCAAGGGACTTTAATCAGCTTCACGAATACGACCTTCTGGAGAATGATTTTAACGAAAACAAGATTGAATACATTCCACTTAAAGGGATTGTTTTAAAAAGCCTCTACCCTTCTTCGGATATGAGATATATGTGTGACATTGACGTTATTACCCAAGAAGGAAGTCACAGAATACTCAGGGACATTATGACAAAAAAGGGTTATGAGATTGAGCATTTTGATGTAGGAAATCACGACGCTTATTTTAAAAAACCTGTTATGAGTATAGAAATTCACAGGTGTCTTTTTTCTGATAACACCTTTGGTGGAAAGCATTTTAAGGATTATTTAAAAAATCCTTTTGAATGCGCTGAAAAAGTCGGCGAATACAAATTTGAGCTTAAAAAGACATATTTCTTTCTGCATCTTCTCACACACGCTGCAAAGCACTACATAAACGGTGGTGTGGGGCTTCGTGCTTTTATGGATATATGGCTTTATTATGAGAATTTCAAAAGTGAAATTGACCTTGACAAAATCAAGGACATTCTCAGAAACAGCGAATACAAAAAGCTGTGTTTTGATTTTATTACAATTTCAGAAATGTGGTTTGGTGATAAAAAATACGACAAAAGCTTTGACGAAATGGCACATTACATCTATTCAGGCGGGGCTTTTGGTACGATAAAATCAAACACCCACAACGAAATAAGAGAAAAAGGCAAATTCAGATACATTCTCACAAGCCTTTTTCCAAGCTGTAAAAAGCTGAGTTTTTCTTATCCGATTTTAAAGAAAATCCCGATTTTGTATCCGTTTTGTCTGATTTTAAGACTTGTAACAAAGCCTTTTATAAATCACAAAAAAACCCGGGGGAAAATTAAGGGTATTTTCAGTTATAAAAAGTAAACCAGTGTCGGTTTTTATACCGACACTTTTTATTTGTTAAATTAGTGTGAACTTTAAAATTCCTCTTTTAATATTTGTCGCAATATGTTATAATTAGTATGTTAAATTGTATACTATTACATAAAAGAAAGAAAAAAACTGATATTTTATGAGAGGACAGTGAGAGAAATGGCAAAAAAGCCTTTGTGGAGACGACTTAAATACAAAAACATAGCTATCGCACTTGCTGTGATGCTTATTATTATTCTGATTATATGTCGTGGATGTTCAAGTTCAGACAAGGAAAAGGATGAGTCTGACAAGAAAACTACTACTTCCCAGTCGGACAAGAAAAAGCCTACAAACGACAAGGACAAAGACAATGAAGATGAAAAAAAGCCTTCTGTCCAGCTCAGCACAGAAACTCTTTACGACGATTATAAATACAAAACTGTTGACAACGAAAAGACACTTATTTTAGGTGACCTTATCCTTATCAACGGCGACTATGCATACAAGGGTGGCGAGCCTGAGGACCTTGTTTCAAGTTATGATTACAGATTGAATGACGACGGCGAAAAGATTATGTCAATCAAAGACGCTAACGTTACTGCTAAGGAAGTAGTGCTTGAAAACCTCAATGCTATGCTCAACGACTTTTACAAGGCTAAGGGCATCAAGGACGTTATGCTTGTAAGTGGTCACAGAACTGAAGATTATCAGAAGGAACTTTACGAAGCTGACCTTAAAAAGACAGGTCTTGAGTATTCAACTCTTGTTGAAAAGCCGGGACACAGCGAACACCACAGTGGTTATGCTGTTGACTTCCAGCTTGACCAGGAGAATTATCCGTTCTTCTCCGGCGAAGGGGATTACAAATGGGTGCTTGAAAACTGCCACAAGTACGGATTCATTTTGAGATATGACCCGGACAAGGCTTCAATCACAGGTATTGACGGCGAAACATGGCATTTCAGATATGTTGGTGCACCACACGCACAACTTATTTACAACAGCGACCTCTGTTTAGAGGAATACATACTGTCAATTTCACAGTATTCAATTGATGAGCCACTTTATGTTGACAATGTTGACACAGGTGACAGATACGCAATTTACTACGTTCCTATGGACAAGTCAAAGGAATCTACTAACGTTGCTGTTCCTGTTTACGAGGACGGAAGCGATTATCACTACACAATCAGTGGTAACAACTGCGACGGATTTATTGTTACAGTTGACATCACAGCAGGAAAAGTTAAAGCTGAATAATTTTAAAATCAGGCAGTTTAAAAGCTGTCTGATTTTTATGATAAACGAAAGGAATGTTATTATGAGCGAATGCACACACGATTGCAGTACTTGTAAGGCTGACTGCAGTTCAAGAAAAGAAAGCCTTATCGAACAGCCACACAGCATGAGCAAAATCAAAAAGGTTATTGGTATTGTAAGTGGTAAGGGTGGCGTAGGAAAATCACTTGTTACTTCACTTATGGCTGTATATTCACAGAGAAACGGTTTCAGGACTGCTGTTCTTGACGCAGATATTACAGGACCTTCAATCCCTAAGGCTTTTGGAATTACCAAAAAGGCAGAGGCTATTGAAGAAGGTATTCTCCCTGTTGCTACAAGCACAGGCATTGAAGTTATGTCTGTAAATCTTCTTCTTGAAGACGAAAATCAGCCTGTTGTATGGAGAGGACCTGTTATTGCTGGCGTTGTAAAACAGTTCTGGCAGGACGTTATCTGGAATGACGTTGACTATATGTTTGTTGATATGCCTCCTGGAACAGGCGACGTACCTCTTACTGTTTTCCAGTCAATTCCACTTGACGGAATTATTGTTGTAACTTCACCTCAGGACCTTGTTTCTATGATTGTTAACAAGGCTGTTAAAATGGCTGAAATGATGAACGTTAAAATTCTTGGTATCGTTGAGAATATGAGCTATGTAAAGTGCCCTTGCTGTGACGAGGAAATCAAGCTTTACGGTGAAAGCCACATTGACGAAATCGCTGCTGAACACGGTCTTAAAATCCTTGCTAAGCTCCCTATCGACCCTACACTTGCAAAGCAGGTTGACAATGGTGCGATTGAGCTTTACAACGGCAACGCTCTTGACGAGGCTGCAAAGATAATTTTAGGATAAGGGTTGAATTTTTCCCCGAAATACCGATGTATTATATGTAATATTTTTTTGAAAGGACGATTAAAATGTCAAAAACCAAAGACAAATCAACAGGATTTTTCGCAGAATTCAAAAAGTTTATTTCAAGAGGCAACGTAATTGACATGGCTGTCGGCGTTATCGTAGGTGGCGCTTTTACAGCTATCGTTAACTCACTTGTAAACGACATTCTTATGCCACTTATAGGAATGCTCCTTGCTGGCGTTGACTTTAAGAAGCTTTCAGTTACAGTTCCTTGGGGAAACAAGCCTGAACTTCTCTTCGGTTCATTCATTCAGGCAATTATCACATTCTTACTCACTGCTTTCTGTGTATTTCTCCTTGTTAAGTTTATCAATTCACTTCACAAGAAGAAGGCTGCACCACCTCCAGCACCTGCTGCTGACGTGGTACTTCTCACAGAAATCCGTGACCTTCTCAAAAACAGCACAATCATTCCAAAGGAAGACGCTAAGGAAGAAGAAAAGGCTGAATAATTTCTACATAAAAAACCGACACTCTTTAAGGTAGATAGTTATATAGAAGTATATTATATGAATTTATCGGGGAGAAACCTTTCTGAAGAAAGGTTGTCCCCCGAGCCCCCTTCCAAAGACTTTTAACGTAAAATCCCATATAGGGTTTGAGCCCTATATGGGATTTTAATTTGAAAGTTTTAGGAAAAGAGTTTGAGAAATAACCCTTTTTCAAAAGGGTTTTTCTCAATAAGTCCGTGTAATACTTCTTTATGACCACTCACCTTGAAGAGTGTCGGTTATTTTTTATGCCTTTATGATTTTTTCGATAGCTGATTTTTCTTCGGCTGTAAAGTCGATTTTTTCAATGCAGGCTACGTTTTCAATAATCTGTGAAGGTCTGCTTGCACCGATAAGAACAGTAGCAACTGCCTTATTACTGAGCACCCATGAAAGTGCCATCTGTGAAAGCTTCTGACCTCTGTTATGTGCGATTTCATTGAGGGCATTGAGCTTTTTGAGCATAGCCTCGTCAAGCTGGTTTCCAATCCATGTAGCGCCTCTGCCTACACGAGAGTCAGCAGGAACACCGTTTAAATATCTGTCAGTTAAAAATCCCTGATAGAGTGGTGAAAATACAGCAAGTCCAAAACCGTTTTCAACTGCAAACTTATCAAGTCCGTCGTCCTCAACCCAACGATTGAGCATTGAATAAGAAGGCTGATTCAAAACAAAAGGAGTGTGAAGTTCTTTAAAGATTTTCATAATCTCTTCTGTCTGCTTTGAATTGTAGTTTGAGATACCTACATAAAGGGCTTTTCCCTGTTTCACAGCGTTATCAAGAGCAAGTGCAGTTTCTTCGAGAGGAGTATTCGGGTCAAAAACGTGGTGATAGAAAATATCAACATATTCAAGTCCCATACGCTTCAAACTCTGGTCAAGTGAAGCTGTAAGGTACTTGCGTGAGCCGTTTTTATCTCCGTATGGGCCCGGCCACATATCATAGCCTGCCTTAGTTGAGATACACATTTCATCACGATAGTGGCTCATTCCCTTTAAGATTTTGCCGAAGTTTTCCTCTGCACTGCCAGGACGTGGGCCGTAGTTATTCGCAAGGTCAAAGTGGGTAATTCCCAGATTAAACGCTGTATGCACCATTTCCTCCATATTGAAGAAATTAGCAGCGTCACCAAAGTTATGCCAGAAGCCAAGCGACACAGCAGAAACCTTCAGACCACTTTTTCCACAACGGTTATACACCATTTTATCGTATCTTTTTTCGTCTGCCAAAAACATTTTAAACACCCTTTCTATTCATTTTTATAAATTTCCATAATTTTAAGTGCAGTTTTTATTCCGTCAACTGCCGACGACATAATTCCACCAGCATACCCGGCACCCTCGCCACAAGGGTAAAGATTTGAAACTGAGATTGACGTTCCGTTTTCGTTTCTGGTGATTTTTACAGGGCTTGAAGTTCTTGTTTCAGGGGCAGTAAGCACAGCGCCCTTATCCTTAAAGCAAGCCATTTTACTTCCGAAATTTCTCAGTCCGATTTTCATCATATCGGTAACAAATTCAGGGAAAATGCCCTCAACTCCACAATAGGAAACACCCCTTGAGCAGGTAGGTTTAACGGAGAATTTACCACTTCCCTCGCCCATAAAGTCCCCCACTTTAACAGCAGGTGAAGTATAGGAATTTGTTTTATTATAAGCATTCTGCTCGATTTTTCTTGCAAAATACATTCCGTCAAGAGGGTTATTCCCAAAGTCATCAGGTGACACTGACACAACAACAGCTGAATTTGCGTTTTCCCCATCTCGAGCAAACTCGCTCATTCCGTTTGTTACAATTCCACCCTTTTCACTTGAAGAAGATACCACATATCCGCCAGGGCACATACAGAAAGTATAACACGCCCTGCCCTTTTTATCACGGTATGAAAGCTGATATTCGCCTTTTGGAAGGTAGGGGTTTCCTGCCTGCTTACCATAAAGTGAAAAGTCAACATCAGACTGTCTGTGTTCAATTCGCATTCCCACAGAAAAAGGCTTTGGCTCCATAAAAACGCCTTTTTCAAGTAGCATTTCAAAGGTATCTCTGGCCGAATGTCCCACAGCAAGCACCACAGCTGACGCAGGGATTTCCGTACCGTTAGCCACAACCTTTTTAACTCTGCCGTCAGAAATCTGCAAATCCTCAAGCTTGGTTAAAAATCTTATTTCGCCACCCAGAGAAATTATTCTTTCCCTGATATTTTTAACTATCTCACGAAGCTTATCTGTGCCGACGTGGGGTTTTGCCTTAAACAAAATCTCCTCAGGTGCGCCGAATTCACAGAATTTTTCAAGCACATATCTACAAAGCGGGTCTTTAATTCTGGTGGTAAGCTTTCCGTCTGAAAAAGTACCTGCACCACCCTCACCAAACTGCACATTGGTTTCTTCGTCAAGGTCGTTGCCATTCCAGAAAGAGTTAACCTTTTCAGTTCTGTTCTGAACGTTATCGCCTCTTTCCAGAACAATCGGCTTATAACCATACTCAGCAAGCACAAGTCCACAAAACATCCCCGCAGGGCCAAAACCCGTTACAACAACACGTCCGTCAGGTTTTACATTGCCGAAAGTAGGGTCAAGCGTCTGGTTTTCAACGTATTTAAGTGAAGAATACTTTTCGCAAAGTTCTTTTTCCTTATCCTTATCAAAAAGCTCAACATAAACCGTATGAACAAAATGGATATTATCTCTCTTTCTTGCGTCAAGAGAAGTTTTATGAATTTCACAGCGTTTTATTTTATCCCTCA
>JAFTNX010000169.1 GCA_017451665.1 Oscillospiraceae bacterium
CCCTATATGGGATTTTACGTTAAAAGTCTTTGGAAGGGGGTTCGGGGGACAACCTTTCTTCAGAAAGGTTTCTCCCCGATAAATTCATATAATATACTTCTATATGGCTACCTACCTTAAGGTAGTGAGTTTTGTTTTTGTCAAATAAAATGCGAGGGGAAGAGGGTCCAGCGTCTACGCTGGTTAGTCTACTACCTGTACCTTTAAAAGATTTGTAGCACCAGGTACACCGAGAGGAACGCCTGCTGTGAGGACTACCAAATCCCCGTGCTTTACATAACCATACTTGACTGCACGCTCAACTGCGTGATTTAAAAGGTCGTCGGTGTTTTCCTGTTCGTCAACAATTCCAGGGAGAACGCCCCAGCTCATATTAAGCTGACGACAAGCAGTTTCATCTGTTGAAAAGCCAACAATCGGACAGTTAGGGCGATATTTTGAAATCATTCTCGCAGTTTTACCTGTCTTTGTAACTGTGATAATTGCAGCTGCGTCAAGGTCGTGTGCAGTTGTAACTGTTGCGTGGGAAATAGCATCTGTAATTGAAATGCTTGAAACTTCCCCTGCCTTTTCAAAACGTGCAACGTAATTTATGTCCTTTTCTGTGGTGCTTGCTATAAGCGCCATTGTTTTTACAGCTTCAACAGGATAATCACCTGCTGCAGTTTCCCCTGAAAGCATAATTGCAGATGTGCCGTCATAAATTGCGTTTGCAACGTCAGTAATTTCTGCTCTTGTAGGGCGTGAATTTTTAATCATAGATTCCAGCATCTGTGTAGCAGTAATAACCTGCTTTCCTGCTCTGTAACCCTTTTTGATAAGCTCTTTCTGAATTGCAGGAATCTGTTCAAATGGGATTTCAACACCCATATCCCCTCTTGCAATCATAATTCCGTCAGCAGCTTCGAGAATTTCATCGATGTTTTCAACGCCCTCGCTGTTTTCGATTTTAGCAATAATTCTCGGATTATACCAGCCAAAACTCTTTGTGAGCTTTCTTAAATAATTTATGTCGGCAGCACTTCTTACAAAGGATGCTGCGATAAAGTCAAAACCGATTTTTGCGCCAAATTCAAGGTCATTCATATCAGCGTCGCTGATGTATGGCATTGAAAGTTTTGCACCAGGAATGTTAATTCCCTTGTTGTTTGAAAGTACGCCACCTCTTATAACCTTACAGATTACGTCAGTTCCTGTGATTTTTTCTGCAATCATTTCAATTGCGCCGTCGTTAATAAGAATGTGAGTTCCCAGAGAAATGTCCTTAGGGAGATTTTCAAAAGTAACTGAACAGATTTCGTTAGTTCCCTCAACGTCATTTATTGTAAGAGTGTAGGTATCCCCATCGTGAATTTCAACAGGCTTGTTGTCCTTGAATTTTTTAAGACGGATTTCAGGGCCTCTTGTGTCCATAAGTGTAGCAATAGGCAAAGCAAGTTCTTCGCGAAGTCTTACAATCTGCTCAAAACGAGCCTTGTGAGTTTCGTGTTCTCCGTGTGAAAAATTAAAACGTGCGACATTCATACCCGCCTTCATAAGCTGGCGCATTACGTCATCGTTGTCAGTAGAAGGTCCTATTGTGCAGACAATTTTGGTTTTTCTCATATATATTAAATCCTTTCACAAAAATCATTTATCATATATATTATACTACCAAAACTATAATAAATCAATGATTTTACAATGATTTTACCCAAAATAAAAAAAGCATAAAAAAAGAGCAACTCTAATGAGTTGCCCTTTTTATTCTAATGTTTGCGTTTACACTAACAACTTAAACTCTTTAAGCAATCAACTGATTACTGGAGAAGCTGGAGAACGCCCTGTGGCTGCTGGTTAGCCTGTGCGAGCATAGCCTGAGCTGCCTGAGTAAGAACGTTACCCTGTGTGTACTGCATCATTGTCTTAGCCATGTCTGTATCACGGATACGGCTGTTAGCTGAGCTCATGTTTTCTGAAGCAGTATTGAGGTTGTTGATTGTGTATTCAAGTCTGTTCTGCATAGCACCGAGGTCTGCTCTCTGTGCTGATACTGTGTTGATAACGTCTCTGAGAGCTGAAACAGATTCAGAAGCCTTATCCTGATTTGAAATGTTAACTGTGAGAGCACCTGCTGCTACTGAGTCATTATTTGTTTCTGTCAAACCAGCATCTGAAAGTCCGCTAAAGAGCTGAGCTGTTCTGAAATCTCTTACTGAAACTACAAGCTTATCAGCTGCTGCTGATGTTTCACCAATCTGAAGCTTAAGTCCGCCAGTTGAACCTTCAACGTTAGCTGCTGTCATATCAGCATTAAAGAGCTTCTTGCCTGCGTTAGCAGCGTCTACTGTAGCGTCTACGAACTGGTCAGCCTTGAAAAGTGTTTCTGTAGGAGCTGCATCGTCCTCTGCGAGAGTAACCTTTGTACCGTCAGCCTTGTAGTAGTCGCCTGCTTCACCAGCAGCAACTGTATCACCAGTGAATTCAGCTGCTGTTGCAGTATCGCTGAGCATCTTAAGGCCATCAATGTCTTCGTCTGTGAACTTCTTAGCGAGGTCGCCGTTCATAATCTTGTTATTGTTGAAGTTAGCTGTTTCAGCGATTCTGTCGATTTCAGCTGAGAGCTGGTCCATTTCAGCCTGAAGTGCCTTACGGTCTGTAGCTGCGTTAGCATAAGTTTCAGCTTCTGCTCCGCCTTCTACTGTTTCGTATGTGCCGTTAGCTGACTTTTCTGCGAGTTCAACCATTCTGTTGAGCATATCGTGTACTTCGCCCATGTAACCTTCAGCTGTCTGGATGAGTGAGATACCATCCTGTGCGTTAGCTGATGCTGTGTCGAGAGCCTTAATCTGAGCCTTCATCTTTTCGCTGATTGCGAGACCTGAAGCGTCGTCAGCTGCTCTGTTGATTCTGAAACCTGAAGAAAGCTTTTCAAGGTTCTTAGAAACTGAAGAATTGTTCTTATAAAGATTGTTGTTTGCGTTAATGCCCATTGCATTAGTTCTTACTACCATACCCATAATGTACCTCCATGATAATCATAATTTTGACGGAAACTCCTTTTTCCGCGGGAGCTTTGCTCCTCTTTGTTTGTTATGGTAAATCCCGATTTGTTCGGGGGTTGCCCGAAGCCCTCGGGCGAATTGTTTTGTGAAAAATCCTTTTCTTAACGGGCCCTGTCAAAAGCAGGATTTTTCTTGTTTGTAAGCTTCTTTGGAAGTTTTTTGTTTCCTTTGTGCTTACACCTTATACATCGGTCATTTCAGAAACTTTTAAATATACAAAATCACCAAAAGTTTCAAATCCCAAGTGTAAACGTTAACTAAAAGTGATGAATAAATTGTTAAGCCTTGCTATTCATAGCCAATTCTCTCTGCTTTTTAAAGAGAAAAGCACACAATCTGTCGTTGTCAGCTTCCGACTCAAATTCAATCTCACAGCCATACTGATAGAACTTTTTAGATTCATCAATCATACGTCTTACAACAATACACTGTGCAGTAATAATTCTGTTTCCGAGATTAAACTGAATCCAAAGTCTTGTTCCCTTTGAAAAATGCTGACGTGTTTCAATCTTAGTGCCACTAAGTGAAAGGTCCTTTATAAATACAGCCTGAACCTTAGCCTCTTCGTTCTTAGCCTCCTCAGGTGTAAATTCACCACTTGGAGAAAGCTTTGCAAACATTCCCACCTCAACTCTGAAATGGTTACGTCTTTCGTGGTCAACAATTCTCACCACGTCAACGACCTTCATTTCCTCTTCCGTTGAAGTAAGCACAAAGCCTACAAGCACTGTAAAGCCCATTTTATTATAAATGTTTACTTTAACAGGCTGATTTACATTCAAAAGTTTAAGATAGTCGCCGTTTTTCGCTGAAATTTTTACATATTCCTCATCGATTTCGCTGATAACACCCTTTGACAAAATCTCATTTCTCTTAGAACGGATTTCGCACAGTGATGATTTATACTCAAGGGGTATTGGTAAAAACATCAGTTATTCTCCTCTCTGTTATTTTTTGCACTCATTATTTCCTCTTTTAATTTACCAGACGCATTCAGCAGCGACACATATATTGCTGCCACAACCTGATAAAGCTCCGGTGGAATTGTATTTCCAACCTCAAGCATACACATCAGTGAAGCTGCGCTGTCATCTCTATAAACAGGCACGCCGTTTTTTTCTGCAATATCAATAATTTTCTTAGCGATTTCGCCACAGCCCGATGCAACAACCACCGGAGCAGCATCCTTATCGGTATCGTATTTCAGCGCAACTGCCTTATTCTTAGATTGTAACATTTATTCCCGACCTCCTTGCCGGCAACGAACGGAACACATCTATAAGACTTCGTGATTCCTTAAGTTCTGAAATTTCAATTGACTTAAAGCGATAGCCTGTTGATTCGCAGGCTCTTCTTATATCAGCATTAACGCCCTTATAGTTACTTACATATTCAGGTGGACACATAACCGACAGAGAAATATTCTTATCCTCTGCATAAAGCTCGGTTTCAAACTTGCCTATGCCGTCGATTTCAAAAACAACAAGCATATGCGTCATTTTCTTTCCACTGTTTGCCCCACCCTCAACGTCTTCCTCTCCGTTAGGGTTTATCCAGATTTCAGCCATAGCCTGAGTCTGTCCGTTATCAACAGGGATAACATAGTGAAGAAGTGGCGTAAAGTTTGACGGTGAAGACAAAAGTCCGTGAACTATTTTATCAATACTATCAGCGTTAAGCATCTTTGCTTCCATATTTTCAGACTGCTTTTCCAGAATCTCAGCAAGTGCCGACATAGTCTTTGACTCATAGGACGCTTCTCTGAGAGGCTCTGTCTCAAAATATTTAACCAAATCCCTTGTGAGCTTTGATTGAAGTTCCTTATCCGGAACGTTCTGCAAAAGCTTGGTAAAGGCTTCGGAAACAAGATTATCATTACTATTATACCTTGAAAGATTATATTTTGCAAGCCCCACTGTTTTATCCATTTCTCCGTCATACAAAACGCTGTTCTGCAAGCTGTCAAGAAGATTTAAAATCTGGGACTTAACCTGTGGGTAATCGCTCTTTGGAAGCTTCCCTGCCATAAGGCTTTCAAGGGTTTTTGAAAGGTCATCAAGCTGAGTAGCATACTCGCTTGTTTCAGGAAAGCTCTCCTTTAAATACAGCAGATTATTCTTAACGCCCTCAAGTACATCTGCACGGCTCTGCTGTGAATTTATAGCTTTAAGAAGATTTATAACACTATCCTGCAAATCCCTTTGTGAAACCACCTTTTCAGGATTTACAATACTCTCGGTATTTTCCGACTTGATGTTTTCAAGTAGCTTGGCAACATCAACTGCCGAATCAGCATTAGCTTTAACGGGAGCATTCCCTTCATACTGAAATACTTCCACATTATTCGGATTGGTCGGCATCTGCTGTTGCTCATTATTTAAAGCAGGGTTTTGTGCCTGCTGAGTCTGCATATTCTGATTCTGCCAAGGAACAAAAGTCTCCTCAGCGTTTTTAGTAACAGGCACGCCATTTTCATAAACAACATACTGTTTTGGCTGTGCATTTATCTGTTCCTGTGTAACATTCTGCTGTTCATTCACAGGTATCTGTGGGTTTTGTGGCATCTGATTTACAGAACCATTCCCATCAGTCTGCTGTGGCAGTGGCAGTCCGTTCAGCTGTTGTGGCATATCAGGATTCTGCTGGTTTAAAACAGCATTCTGATTTTGTGTCACATTCTGATTTTCCCCATTAGTCAGCACCTGGCCGTTTGGATTCTGAAGCTGTTCCTGAGGCTGATTTGTCTGCAAATTCTCCTTAGGAGCGATAAATCCCTCAACCATCGGCTGTGCTGTCATAACAGGATTATTCTGTGTCTGCCCGTTCTGGGCATTCTGCGTATTCTGGGCATTCTGATTATTCTGTGTATTCTGAGTTGTCTGTGCAGGCTGATTCTGTTCGGAATTCTGTGCCTGAGTTGTCTGCTGTGTAGCATTCTGTTTAAGAAGCTCGCCACCATCTTTAATCTGTGCAAGTGGAATCTGATTAAACTTTTCAGCAATATTCTCGCTGACAGGTTTTCCATTTGCAGAAAGAAGTTTTCTCAAAGTATCAAAGAGGTCGCCCTTAAAAATAGTAGCGATATTCTCCTGATTTATCATTTCCTGAGGGATTTCCTCCGGAGTAAGAATAAGTCTGTTTAAAAGCTGTTGCATTTCCTCCGTTTGTGTTTCGTTATTAAGTGGCATAAGCCCCACTATTTCACGGAGAAAAAAGATATTTTTCAGATAGCTTGTTGCAACGTCAGGGTCCCTGAGCATTGAAAACAAAGCTGTTGCCGAAGAACCGTTTTCACGCAGAACATTATTCTGCCCAAGCATCTCCGACTGTGCATTTGTTGTTTTTATCTTTGACAGGTCCTGAAAATCAAAAGGAAGGGCAGACGCATCTCTGTGCTCTTTTGTTGGCGTGATAATATTTCTGTTATTTATCGGCGTAGTCGCACGCATAATATCAGCCATTGCCCTTCCCCCTTAATCTGATTTTATCTTCTGAGGTTATTTACAATATCCTCAACCTCGTCAGCTGTCTGTACCACCTTAGCAGAAAACTGATAAGCCTTCTGTAAAACGATAACGTCTGACATTTCCTTTGCAAGGTTTGTATTTGAGCGTTCAACCCACTGCTGTTTGATTTCATATTCAGCAGGATTATTAACAACTGCCTCCCCTGAAATTTCTGTCGGTGTAAAGCTCTGACCGTCAATTCGATAAAGTCCGTATGGGTTATCAAAATTAAATACGCCCAGTCTTTCTCTCAGACCTTCCGTTTCTAAAAGTCCGTCTTCCCCCACAGGAATATCAATTCTCTGATAATTTTCATCAAGGACATACGCCCCGTCTGATGTAACGAGGTAAGCAGCCTCGTCCTCGATACTTATATCAAAAGTACCATCTCTTGTATACTGAATTTCCCCTGCTCTCTCAACAGCAAAAAGTCCTGTACCTGCGATTGCGTAGTCAAGCTCATAGCCTGTATACTGAAGATTTCCCTGTGTAAACTGCAGACTGTCGTCAATAACCTTAACACCGTGTCCCTGGTTTACAGACTGTTCTGTCTGAAGTCCGATATTAGCGTTAATATCCATTCTGTTATAAACAAGTTCACGGAAATCAGCTGTTGTATACTTATAAGCAGTAGTATTTGCATTTGTAATATTCTGGGCAGCAATATTTATACCGTTCTGATATGCTCTCAGACCACTTCTGCCCGTATAAAAGGCAATATTCATATTATATGTTTCCTTTCATTTTAAAAGACTTAGTTTACGCTTGCAATCTGTGAAGCTGATTTTGAATTCAGCTGGTCGATAATTGAAAGTGCAGTTGAGCAGGCTTTAAATGCAGCCTGTGCCTCAATAAGTCTTGTATACTCATCTGTCATATCTATATTTGAGCGTTCATAAACTCCCTGTCTTACCACATAGTCGTCAGCAACAACCACTTCATCGGTAAGGAAATAGGAGTTTTCAAATTTAATCATTTCTGCATTTTCAGCAGGCTTGGAAACAGCAAGTGTTCCTGCAAGGTTACCATTCATATCATAAACGTCGCCGTTAAGGTCAACTCTGAAATCCGAGCCTCCGATATAAATGTCCCCGTTTGTTCCCTGAACACGTCCTATTTCGTCAAGAACAAGGTAGCCCTCATCGTCAACGTTAAAGCAACCGTTTCTTGTAAGGAATGTATTTTCACCATCTCTCACGTTAAAGAAACCGTCGCCACAAATTGCCAAATCAAAAGGGTTTCCCGATTCATAAAGTGAGCTTTCATCAAAAACTGTTTCAACCTCTTCAACGGTAGCAATCTGGTCAGCAGTACCGATTCTGATATACTTTCCGTTTTCAAGTCTTGTAACAAGCTCCTGCTCAAAGGTAGAAGTTATAACTCTTTCAGCTCTGTATCCCGGTGTCTGAGAATTAACGATATTGTTTCCGATAACGTTAAGGTTTCTCTGTTGAACAAGCATACCCGAGCCTACTGTATAAAAGCCTCTGTTCATAAGAAGTTTCCTTTCTTAAAATTTAGCCGTAAACATATTTTCCATAGCAGTTTTAAGCTTAGCAACTGCCTTTGCGTTAATCTGTGAAACTCTCTGCACTGAAATTTCAAGAACGTCAGCGATATCAGAAAGCATCAGATTTTCGTAATAATAGAGGGTAACAACAGTTTTTTCTCTTTCAGTAAGACCGTCGATAGCCTCTTTCAACACCTGTCGCATTTCCTGTTTGATAAGGCGTTTTTCAGGTGAAAAATCCTCATTTGTATCACTTTCAAGTGAGCTACCCATCTGGGACATATTCTGAATAAGCTCTTCAAATGAGAACACAACAGAATTATTTATTTCACTTGAACAAGCCGAAAGCTTTTCGATAGGGATAGCCATATATTCAGAAAGTTCTTCCATAGTTGGTTCTCTCATAAGCTTATTTGAAAGCTCCATTTGTGCCTCTGCGATACGCTTTGACATTTCCCTTACTCGTCTTGGAATCCAGTCCTGCTTTCTTACCAGGTCGATAACTCCACCTCTTACACGCATAAAAGCGTAGTATTCAAATTTAATTCCCTTATCAGGGTCAAATTTGTCGATAGAGTCAATCAGCGTAACAATACCCTGATTTATCATATCATCAACCTGAGCATAGCCCTGAGAAATTCCTCTCAGCTGAAATGCAACTGTCTGTGGGATATAGCTGAAATTCAGAACAATCTGATTTCTCGCACCGATATCCCCTGTTGTCTTATACTTTTCAAAAAGGCTCAAAAATTCTTCTTCCGTCAGTTTTTTCTGTTCTGATGACAAGTTCATTTTATCGCCTCCTTTAATTCATTAGATTTAAATAGAAATATTACCCAGTGCCTGAATCTGAACAGCGTTGTCAACTTCGCTGAATGAAAGCACAACAACATTCGGATAGAACTGGTCAACCAGCTTTTTGAAGTAAATTCTTACAACTGGTGAAGTAATAACGATAAGGTCGTTTACCAAATCCCTTATCTTATCAAGTTCAGCTGATGTAGAAGTAATAATCTTCTGAATTGTCTGCTGGTCAAGTGCAAGATAGGAACCACTGTCAACCTTTTTAACCGACTGCATAATTGAATTTTCAATATTTGCGTCAAGGGTAACAACCTTCATCTGTCCTGCTTCTGAGAACTTATGAGAAATTGTTCGTTTAAGTGCCTGTCTTACATACTCGGTAAGCATATCAATATCCTTGATTTTTGTAGCATAGTCTGCAAGAGTTTCCAGAATAGTTTCCATATCTCTTATCGGAACCTTTTCCTCTAAAAGCTTACACAAAACCTTCTGCAAATCGCTTACAGGTACAATTGCCGGAACGATATCCTTAACGATAGTTTCGTTAGTCTTTTTAAGGTTTTCAAGCATATTATTAACTTCCTGTCTGTTAAGAAGCTCATGTGCGTGAGCCTTGATAACTTCCGAAAGGTGAGTAATAATAACTGATGTCGGGTCAATAAGTGTATATCCCAACAGCTCTGCCTTAACCTTTTTATCCTCTGAAATCCATTTAGCCTTAATTCCGAAAGCAGGCTCAATAGTTTCAATTCCGTCGATAATATCGTCGTCCTCGCTTGGTGCAAGAGCAAGATAGTGGTCGATAAGCACGTCACCACTTGCAACCTGCTCGCCCTTAATGAAGATAACATACTGGT
Source organism: Oscillospiraceae bacterium (assembly GCA_017451665.1). Taxonomy (GTDB): domain Bacteria; phylum Bacillota; class Clostridia; order Oscillospirales; family Ruminococcaceae; genus JAAZZIT01. The sequence goes on from JAFTNX010000169.1 coordinate 9,722, forward strand.
TAGGATTTATTCCACCACTGTCCTTAAGCTGTACCGGTGGAATAACAAGTCCCATATCAAGAGCGTATTGTTTTCTGAACATTACAACTCTGTCAAGGAAGCTACCACCACTTGCCTCGTCAACAAGTGGAATCAGGCTATAACCAAATTCGATTTTAATCTGTTCAACATTAAGAAGACCATAGAGGTTGTCGATATTTCGATAAAAGCTTGCCTCGCTCTGAATTTCTTCAGTAGGTGCAAGTTCTTCCACAGGCTGTTCAACAAGTTTTTTCTGCTGTCTTGTAAGCATAACTCCAAGACCGATAAGAATAGCAGAAAAGATAATTACCTGAACAGGTGGGAAACCGATAAGCATTGTACAAAGCAAAGTACAACCTGCAATAATAAGAACTCTCGGCTGTGACAAGAACTGTTTTCCGATGTCGGCATTTACGTTTGCCTCGGAAGCACTTCTTGTAACCATAAGACCTGAAGCTACTGAAACCATAAGTGACGGAATCTGTGACATAAGGCCGTCACCAACAGTTGAACGTGCGTATGTATCAATTACTGTTCCAAAGTCTGCGTTTCCCTGAACAAGTCCGATAACTACACCACCAACAAGGTTTATGAGTGTGGTGACAATCGCCATAATAGAGTCACCCTTAACGAACTTGGAAGCACCGTCCATTGAACCGAAGAAGTCGGATTCACGCTGAATTTTACTACGTCTGATACGAGCTTCTTTTTCGTCAATAATACCTGCGCTCAGGTCAGCATCGATAGCCATCTGTTTACCAGGCATAGCGTCAAGAGTAAATCTTGCTGAAACTTCAGCTACTCTTTCGGAACCCTTGGTAATAACAAGCATCTGAACAAGAACGATAATCAGAAAGATTATAAGACCTACAACTACTTCATCGCCGATAACAAAGTTACCGAATGCCTCAATCATCTCACCTGCATAACCCGAATCGTTTGTCAGAATGGCTCGGGTAGAGGAGACATTAAGTCCCAGTCGGAAAATTGTCAGCACAAGGAGGAGTGTCGGGAAGATTGAAAACTCCAACGTTTCCTTGATATATAAAGTTGTAAGCAAAACTATAAGTGAAATTCCAATCTGGACGATAAACATAAAGTCAAGTATTACCGTCGGCAGAGGAACAATGATAAGAAATACAATAAGCACCACAAACAGTGCGACAGTATTACTTAACAACTTCTTGATAGCGTTAATCAATCTACTTCAGTTCCTTTTCTCTTAATCTGTAAAGTACTGCAAGCACCTCAGCAACAGCCTGATAGAATTCAGCAGGAATTTCCCTGTCAACATCAACCTGTGCATACAAAGCTCTTGCAAGTGGTCTGTTTTCTGTAATCATTACGCCGTGATTTTGTCCGATTTCAATGATTTTAAGAGCAAGATTATCAGCTCCCTTTGCAACCACAATCGGTGCTCTGTTCTTTTCGCTGTCGTATTTCAGCGCAACTGCGTAATGGGTAGGGTTTCTGATAATAACGTCAGCCTCAGGTACAGCCTGCATCATTCTTCGTCTTGCCATAGCCTGCTGACGCTGTTTGATTTTACCCTTAATCTGAGGGTCACCTTCGGTCATCTTATATTCTTCCTTAACTTCCTGCTTGGTCATACGAAGGTTCTTTTCATAGTCCCATCTCTGATAGAGAAAGTCAAAAAATGCAAGTGCCACGAAGGCTATTGAAAGGCTCGTGATAATATCCATACACATTTCAGCAGTAGCAGCAGCTCCCTGCAGAATTGTCATATCCATCATCTGAGCGATAGTATTTATACAATCTCCGATAGTATTATAAATAACCACAAAGAGAATTGTAATTTTGATAATTGATTTCAGAAGTTCAATAACGCCCTTAAGTGAAAACATCTTTTTAAATCCACTTATAGGATTAAGACGTGAAAACTTAGGTTTTAAACTCTTGAAATTCACCAGTGCCCTTGTCTGAGCGATGGTAGCTATAATAGCCACTAAGCTACAAACAAGAAGAATAGGTATGCACCCAAGTGCCACAGCTTTAATTCCCGAGACAAGGAAGTTTATAGCGTCCTCGGTTTTGATTGTTGACTGGGTAGCAACCAGCGAAAAAAACTCTTTCAAAGAGCTTATTGCTGCATTCTGGGTAATAGGATACAAAAGCTTGAAGCCGAAAAATACTGCTAAAAGTGTCGCAGCGATAACCACCTCTTTGCTTTGGAAGACGTTACCTTCTTTTCGTTCGTCCCGTCGCTTTTTGGGGGTGGCCTTTTCGGTCTTTTCACCTGCTGAATCTGCCAACGCTCATACCCCCTTTTGCAGCTTAAAATACGCTCTTTATTTTACAAGAGCAGCCAGCATTTTTTCCATGGATTTAAACATATCCACGATATAGTTATCAATAAACTTGGTTATCGGGACTGCAAGTGCAACAAGTGCAATAAGTCCCAGCAGGATTTTTCCCTGCATATGGATTACAAAAACGTGAATCTGAGGTATAAGCTTCATAAGGATACCCATACTTACTTCCAGAATAAATTCTGCTGCCACAAAAGGCAAAGCAAGTCTTAAAGCAAGAATGAAAATCGTAGAAAACAGCGTGAATACAAATGTCGCTGCATTTTCAACAGAAATTCCTCCTGCGCCCGGAGGTATCAGCTGAAAAGAGCCTACTGCCACATTTATCAAATCCAGATGGCAGTTTGTAGCAAAAAAGTACAGCATAAAGAGGATATTCATAAGATTACCCGTAATAGCTGTCTGGACATTTGTCTGTGGGTCCATCATTTTAGCCATAGACATACCAAACTGCGTGTCCATAATATCTGCTGCAAACATAAGCATATAGTAATAAATATTAAAAACAAATGTCAGCGCAAAGCCCACAAGGAATTCTCTTCCGAGGCCAAGTCCCACTTCAATAAAGCCTGTATCACTGCTTCCCATCGGGACAATCGGCGCTACAATCAGCGTTGAAAACAGCACCAGCGACGCCTTTACGGCAGCAGGAATATTTGCTCTTGAAAAGACCGGATTTAAAAGAATAATCGCCGCAAGCCTTGCAAAAACGTACATAAATACATGCACATTTTCAAAAATTATTTCAAAAGCCGCCACTATCTTTTCCTCACAGGTTCATAATCCGTTTGAAAATCATCTCGAAAAACTCGTTTAAGTTTGTAATCATCCACGAGCCACACACGAGAAGAATAATTGCGATAACAAGTAATTTCGGCACAAAAGTCAGCGTCTGCTCGTGAATCTGTGTTGCAGCCTGAAAGATTGCAACCACAAGACCTATAAGAATACTTGCTATAAGTATTGGTCCTGCCAGTTTAAGCGAGAGCACAAGTGCCTCGTGAAAAATATTTATAACATCTCCCGCACTCACGGCGTCAGCCTCCTTTTTAAAAAATTTAAAATCACCTGAAGCCTGCTATCAGCGCTTCGATAAGCAAATTCCAGCCATCAACAAGTACAAACAGCATCAGTTTAAACGGCAAAGCAATTGTTGTTGGTGGAAGCATAACCATACCCATTGACATAAGGGTTGAAGAAACGATAATATCGATTATCAGGAAAGGTATGTAAAGCAAAAATCCAATCATAAACGCTCTTTTAAGTTCGCTTGTAATAAATGACGGGATAATTACCACCATACTGAGGTCCTTAAGGTCCTCCTGTGATTCGATTGTAGAAACGTCCACAAGCTCTTCTGATTCAGCGAGAGAAAGGAACAAATCCAAATCCTCTTCGTAAATCTGTCTGAGCATAAATTCCTTAAGTGGAACGCCTGCCTGTTTTATCGCTTCCGTCTGTGAAATTTCGCCTTTTTTAAGTGGGTCATAGGCAACATCCTTGATTTCGCCGATAACAGGCCACATAATAAATATTGTCATAAAAAGCGAAAGTCCCACGATGACCTGGTTAGGCGGTGAAGACTGAGTTCCGATAGCACTTCTCAAAAAGGAGAAGGATATTATAAGTCTTGTAAAGGAAGTCATTACAAGAAGAAGGGAAGGCAGCAATGCAAGCATTGCAAGCAGGAAGAGCAAATCAAGTGCACTTGTTCCTGCGTCTGCCTCACCCGAATCAATACCTACCTGAATAGACGCTGCGTCAGCAGTAATTACAGAAATACTGATAAGCAGAGTACAGAGAATTATCCCCACAACAAGCTGAAGAATATTCTTTTTGATATTAGCCTTCTTCTGCATCGTGGTTGTCCTCCGTCTGATTCTTCTTAGTTAATTTTTCCTTGGTAACCCTTCTTAAAGCGTCTGTAAAACTCATTGTTTCCACAGCCTCTTCTTCAGGGAATTCGTTATTAAGCATATCCTCAGAAAGCTCTGTGATAAGTGAAATATTCTGTGGGGTAGCACCTAAAAGGAGGCATTTCCCGGCTGTTTTTACTATCATAAGCTGTCTGTCAGGGCCTATTGCAACAGTTTCAAGCACTTTAAGGTTTTTAAACTGTTTACCCTTTACGCTATATCTTTTTCCGATGAATTTGGTTGTGATATAAGCGAGGTACAAAATCCCCACAAACATCACAAGCACAACTATCACCGAAAGAATACTTTTAAAAAGTTCCATTTTAGTTTTCCTTTTCGCCCACTTCTCTGTTAACAAGCTCGGTAATTCTTACACCAAAGTTATCATCAATAACAACAACGTCGCCTCTTGCGATAAGCTGTCCGTTTACGATAATATCAACAGGTGCGCCTGCCTGCTTGTCAATCGGAATAACAGTACCCTGAGTAAATGCAAGAATATCCTTCATTTTTCTCTTGGTCTTACCGATTTCAACAGAAACATTAAGTGGAACGTCCATAAGCAGGTCCATGTTTCCGTTTGTAAGTGGAGCCATCATTCCGTTATTGATTGGATTATCGTTAAAATCAGGGAATTTTGATGCTCTCACGTTTACTGGTGGATTTGAAAATCTGCTTGGTTTCATCTGAGGCTGCTGATAAGCTGCCTGCTGAGGTGCAGCTGCCATCTGTGGAGCTGCCTGCTGTGGGTATCCCTGAGGAGCAGCCATCTGCTGTGGTGCAGCCTCATTTACAGGTTCTTTAATTCCCTTTCTGTTGCCACTGCTCAAATCAGAAATACAATCAGCAAATTCCTCATCGAACACATAAACAAACTTACCCTTAAGCATACTTCCGAAGCTGAACTGGAAGCTGTCAGAAATAACGTAGTCAACCACTGAACAATCAAGCTCTCTTGCGATTGTATCTGAATTTTCAAACATACAGATATCAGAAATTCTGATATTTATCTGTGCGCCAAAGAACTCTGAAAGCTTAAGTGCAAACTCGTTACACATCTGGTTGATGATTTCCTTGAGCA
>JAFTNX010000170.1 GCA_017451665.1 Oscillospiraceae bacterium
CCTTCAAAGAGATACTACGGTGGTTGCGAATGCGTAGACGTTGTTGAAAACATTGCTATCGAAAGAGCTTGTAAGATTTTCGGCGCAAAGTATGCTAACGTTCAGCCACACTCAGGTGCACAGGCTAACACAGCTGTTTACTTTGCACTTGCTAATCCTGGCGACACAATTATGGGTATGAGCCTTGCTCACGGTGGTCACCTTACACACGGTTCACCTGTAAATATGTCTTGTAAGTACTTTAACTTCGTTTCTTATGGTCTTGGCGACGATGAAACAATCGACTACGACAAGGTTGAAGAAATGGCTAAGGAATGCCAGCCAAAGATTATCGTTGCTGGTGCTTCTGCTTACCCAAGAGCAATTGATTTTGAAAGACTTTCAAACATTGCTAAGAGCGTAGGCGCTTATCTTATGGTTGATATGGCTCACATTGCAGGTCTTGTAGCTGCTGGATGTCATATGTCACCAGTTCCATACGCTGACATTGTTACTACAACAACTCATAAGACACTCAGAGGTCCAAGAGGTGGTCTTATCCTCACAAACAACGAAGAACTTGCTACAAAGATTAACAAGGCTATCTTCCCAGGAACACAGGGTGGTCCTCTTATGCACGTTATCGCTGCTAAGGCTGTATGTTTTGGTGAGGCACTCAAGCCAGAATTCAAGGCATATCAGGAACAGGTTGTAAAGAATGCTAAGGCACTTGCTGATGCACTTGTTGAAAAGGGATTCAGACTTGTTTCAGGTGGTACAGACAACCATCTTATGCTTGTTGACCTCCAGCCATTCAACATTACCGGTAAGGAGCTTGAAAAGAAGCTTGACGAAGTTTATATCACTGTTAATAAGAACGCTATTCCAAACGACCCACAGAGCCCATTTGTTACAAGTGGTGTAAGAATTGGTACACCTGCTGTAACAAGCAGAGGTCTCGTTGAAGAAGATATGAGAAAGATTGCTGAATTTATCTATCTTACTGCAACAGACTTTGAAAATAAGGCTGACGAAATCAGAGCTGGCGTTAACGCTATCTGCGAAAAGTATCCACTTTACTAATAAAATTCAGGACCTGCCCTTGTGGCAGGTCTTTTTTGATATTGAAAAGTTTTTTGAAATATGTTACAATAATAAAAAGAAAGGGGATGCTTGTATGAACGAAATTTTAAACATTTTTCTTGACGAAGAAGTTACTGCTGAGCAGTATGGTGAACTTTTTGATTTTGTAGCTTCAAACAGAGTTACAAGAGGCACTTTTATTGGTTACAGACACACGCTTTTAAAGACAGCAGGGGATACGTTTATTATCTATCGTGAAATCATCACTCCCGAAAAGACTTTGAAGCACGAAAATGCAGTTGTTGTAGGTAAGGACTATCTGATGAAAAAAATAAACAGTATTGCCTATACAAGAAAAATTAAAGATATTAGAAATATTAACGAGTATTAAGGGGAAATAGCTATGCCAAAGCCTCTGGCTGATAAAATACGTCCTAAAACGCTTGATGATGTTGTAGGACAAAAGCATATTCTTGGTGAAAACGGTGCTTTGAGAAAGATTATTCAGAGTGGAAAAATTCCGAATATGATTTTTTACGGAGCGTCCGGTGTAGGAAAAACTACCGTTGCAAGAATAATTGCTGAAAATACAAATTTAAAAATGTGTAAGCTGAATGGTACTTCTGCGTCTGTGTCGGATATCAAGGATGTTATTGCTGAGACCGAAACAATTGACGGATTTAATGGGGTTTTGCTTTATCTTGACGAGATTCAGTATCTTAATAAAAAGCAACAGCAGTCACTACTTGAACATATCGAAAACGGCAGAATTACGCTTATTGCATCTACAACAGAAAATCCGTATTTTTATGTTTTTAATGCGATTTTAAGCCGTTCAACTGTCTTTGAATTCAAACCTATTGAGCCTGAAGATATTGAGCCTGCTATAAGACGTGCATTTCAGATTGTAGCAGATGAACAGAATTTAAAGCTGAAAATCGGAAATGGTGTTGTTGAGTATATCGCAAAGGGCTGTGGTGGTGATGTAAGAAAGTCAATAAACACCGTTGAGCTTTGTGCTGTAACTGCTGATAACGACGGAGAAAGCCTTGTTGTAACCCTTGACAACGTAAAACAGCTTGTCCAGAGAAGTAATATGCGCTATGACCGTGACGGTGACCAGCATTATGACCTTTTGTCAGCTTTGCAGAAGTCTATAAGAGGTAGTGACGAAAACGCTGCAATTCATTATGCTGCACGACTTCTTGAGTCAGGTGATATGCTTTCACTTTGCAGACGACTTTTAGTTATCGCAAGCGAGGATATTGGTCTTGCATACCCACAAGCGATTGTTATTACAAAAGCCTGCGTTGATTCAGCGTTGCAGTTGGGACTTCCTGAGGCGAGAATACCACTTGCTGAGGCTGTTATACTGCTTGCAACAGCACCTAAATCAAACAGTGCTTATATTGCAATTGCTAATGCTACTGCTGATATTCAGGCAGGTATTACAGGGACATTCCCAAGATGCTTACAGAATATGCACTATGACGGTGATGACGTTAAAAATAAAGGTCAGAATTACCTTTATCCACACGACTATCCTAACCATTATGTTAAACAGCAGTATCTTCCTGATGAGCTTAAAAACAGAGTTTATTATGAGTTTGGTGAAAACAAAACCGAGCAGGCCTCAAAGGTTTATTGGGAAAAAATAAAGAAATGAACTAACTCCCGTAGGTAATTCTACGGGAGTTTTTGTTTAAAATATTGATATGATTTCTTTTTTGGAGTTTTCGGTTGAATATTCCCATCTGTCGATTTTGCCCTCTGTTATGTAGTATTCAACAGGCTCAGGAATGATATTTTCATCAAAAACATCAACTATAATCAGCTTTACTTTCATTTTTTCCGGGATTATAGCTTTTATATAGACGCTTGCTGACTGTCCCACCTTGGCGTTGGGAAAAGGCTCTGCCAGGCCTGCAAGATTAGGTGCAAGTTCGACAAAAACACCATAGCTTTCAACTGAACGAACAATTCCCGAAACGGTTTCTCCTGCCTGAAATTTCAAAGCGTTTTCTTCCCATGTGCCAAGCAGTTCCTTATGTGAAAGATAAACTTTATTCCCATCAACTGATTTTACAACTGCTAAAATATCCTGACCATTTGTAAATCTGTCGGTAGGGTGGGAAATTCTCGAAACAGATATAGCGTCAATTGGAATAAGAGAGGGAATTCCACAGCCTATATCTACAAAACAACCGAAAGACTCAAAATGCGTGATTTTAGCGTTGATAATTTCACCACTTTTTAGATTTCTTATATATTCTTTAAGGCATTCCTGCTGTGCAAGTTTTCTTGATAAAATAGCTGTCACAACTCCGTCGCTGTCAGTTTCTATACACAAAGGTTTAAAGCAAACTGGTTTATTTACTCTTGAAATAAGTGCAATGTCTTTTGTTGTGCCGTCATCAATTCCCACAGCACCTTCAATACGTGGAATTATTCCTCTACCAAAGGGTAAATCAACAATAAGATTGTGTTCGTTATCGCACATTACAGCCCTTGCCTCAAGGGTTATATTTTTAGAAATTGCCTCGCTGAACAATTCGGCGCTACTTAAATATTTCGTGTTTTCTGCAGTTTTTAGTAAAGTTCCTTCCGGATAGAATTTCATTTTGTGTTATGCTTCCACGCTGGGAAACATATCCTCCTTTCGATAATTTAAAACATCTTTGTTTCTTTTAAATTCTATGCTTCAAAAACTTTTTTATTACTTAAAGTATTTTATAAAAAACATTTGCCTTTTTTATGCAAATATGATATAATTACAATGTATGTTATGAAAAGGGAGTGATTTTTTGGATATTTCAAAGGGAGATATTCTTTTGATGAAGAAAAAACATCCTTGCGGAGCATCCAGAATGATTGTTCTCCGTTCAGGGATGGATTTTAAACTGAAATGTGAAGGTTGTGGTCACGAAATGATGATTGCACGCTCAAAGGTTGAGAAAAACATCAAATCTGTTATAAAAAGTGGTGAGCCATAGCTATTTTCGGGTGTAAAAATTCATAAGATAATATTAAAAATAAAGGTGTATAAAAATGTTAGATAAACTTAAAAATATCGAAGACAAATACAATGAAATCAACGAAAAATTGATGCTTCCTGAAACTGTAAATAACCAGGAGCTTTACAGAAACTATATGAAGGAGTATAAGGAGCTTACTCCTTTGATTGAAAAATTCAAGGAATATCAGAAGGCTAAAGAGTCATATGATGAGGCTGTTGAGCTTCTTGAAGCAGGTGGACTTGATAAGGACTTCAAGGAAATGGTTCAGATGCAGTATGATGAATCAAAGGAACAGATTGAAACTTATACCGAAGAGCTTAAAATCCTTTTGTTGCCTAAGGACCCTAACGATTCAAAGAACGTAATTGTCGAAGTCCGTGGTGGTGCAGGAGGCGAAGAGGCTGCTTTGTTTGCAAACTCACTTTACAGAATGTATACTATGTATGCAGCATCTAAAAACTGGAAAGTTGAAGTTATGAACGCTAACGAAACTGAACTTGGTGGATACAAGG
>JAFTNX010000171.1 GCA_017451665.1 Oscillospiraceae bacterium
CTCGTCATTTGAAAGAACAGTACCAAGTTCTTCACACCAGTTTACAGGCATATCGATATACTGAGCGTAACCGTCAAGGTAGAGCTGCTTGAAAATCCACTGTGTCCAATTATAGAATTCAGGGTCGCTTGTTGCAATCATCTTTGACCAGTCATAGTCAAAGCCAAGTTCTTTAAGCTGTTTTGAGAATGTCTGGATATTTTCCTGGGTAAATCCGTTAGGGTGATTACCTGTTGTTACAGCGTACTGTTCAGCAGGAAGTCCGAATGAGTCATAGCCCATTGGGTGAAGAACGTTATAGCCCTGCATTCTCTTCATTCTTGAAACAATGTCAGTAGCTGTATAGCCTTCCGGGTGGCCTGCGTGAAGACCTACACCTGATGGGTATGGGAACATATCAAGTGCATAGAATTTAGGCTTTGAAAAATCCCAAACATCAGTTTTGAATGTTTCGTTTTTCTCCCAGTATTCCTGCCACTTTTTTTCGATTTCGCTATGATTATACTTAGCCATTTTATATCAGTCCTTTTAAATTAGTTTTCGATAACATAGTCGCTGATGTCAATCTGTTCAGCATCTCTCCACAGTCTTTCAAGGTTATAGTAGTTTCTTGTTTCCTTATAAAAGACGTGAACAATTATATCATTATAGTCAAGAATTATCCAGTTTGAACTCTGGTAGCCCTCTGTTCTGTCAGGCATAATTCCCTTTTCCTTCATTCTGAATTCAACCTCATCAGCAAGTGCTTTTGTCTGGGTTGAAGAATTACCGTTTGCGATTACAAAATAATCAGAAAGAATTGTCAAATCCTTGATTTTCAGAACCTGAATATCGTCAGCCTTCTTCAAGTCAAGCGCCTTGACAATAGTTTCAATCTTTTCCTGCTGAGTCAAATAAATTTCATTCCTTTCTTTGTTTAAGCATAAAAGCATACTGATTATATGCCAGAAGTGTAGACTGCGGAATTGTATTTCCCTTTTCTACGCTGTCTGTTATTGAAAATTTCAACGCTTCAAGCATTGCCTTATCCAAATCAGAAAAAGCAAGCTTTCGCATTTTTTTCACATCCTTATAATCTCTGTCCTCGCTTACAAGGTCAGAAAGATAAATAATTTTTTCTGTCTTTGACATATTCTCTCTTGCAACAGTATGGTATCTTATTGCATTAAGCACATCTTCGTCGTTGATTTCAAAAAGCTCTTTAGTCTGTTCAGCACCTGCAATTGCGTGATAAAGAGGCTGTGCATTCTTTTCAACCTCGCTTACATCACGCTGTGATGTGTTCACATAGTCAAGCTGTTTTTCCACATCAAGTTCTTTTGAAACATCATGAAGAAGTCCTGCCAAGTAGCATTTATCCTCATCACCGTCAAACTCTTTTGCAAGTTCCACAGCGACTTTTGCTACATTAAGAGAATGTGTATATCGTTTTTTAGAAAGATTTTCATTAAGATAATCCTTATATGCCTTGATTTTTTTCTTACAAAGCACATTCATCACCTACATAAATTTTATTTTCCCTAATGTATTTTACTACATTTTCCGAAAGATAGCAAGAGGTATCTTCATCATTTTTAATCATATCACGGATTTGTGTCGATGAAATTTCAAAAGGTTCAGCTTCAAGAAGTTTAACGTTCCCATAGCAAGAAAGCTCTTGTGCTTTATTTTTAAGCTGTGAAAAATCACCGTCTTTTCTCGAAACGCATACAAGCGAGCACATTCTGAGAATTGCTTTAAAACGAAACCATCTGTCAAAAGTAAGGAGCATATCGCTTCCCACAGCCATAAAAATCTCGTCATCAGGGTAGGTTTCTTTAAGATGTTTGACAGTATAATAAGAATAGCTGACTTTATTTCTTTTGATTTCAAAGTCAGAAACTTCTGCTTTTTTCAAGTCAGAAAAAGCAAGTCTGCACATATTCAGTCTGTCGTTTTCGCTTGCCAAATCCTCTGCGATTTTATGAGGTGGAATTTTTGACGGCATAACTATGATTTTATCAAAAGAAAGCCTTTTGTCCATAGTTTTTACAGCATTTGTATGTCCCTTATGGATTGGGTTAAAAGTTCCACCAAAAAGAAGTATCTTTCCCATTACTTTAACTCGATTACTGGTTTTTCAGGGTTTTTCTTATAAAGAACTGCCTTTGAGCCGATAATCTGAACAACCTCAGCGTTGATTTTATCTGCGATTTCCTCAGCAGCCTCTCTTGCTGTATACATTGAGTTATCAAGCACCTTAATCTTGATAATTTCGTGTACTCTGAGGTAGTCATCTATCTGCATAACCTGAGCGTCGTTTACGCCACCCTTACCAACCTGAAAAGCAGGCTGAAGTGATGTAGCAATACTTTTAAGGTATGCTCTCTGTTTAGTTGTAATCATAACATTTTCCTTTCGATTATCTGAGTTTATTAACAAGAAGCTTTAAAGCCTCTGCCCTATGGCTGACGGAATTTTTAAACTCTGCTGAATGTTCAGCGAATGTCTTATCCCCATAAACAAATACAGGGTCATAGCCAAATCCGTTTTCACCCTTTGGGGCAAAGCCGATTTTACCTTTACATTCGCCTCTGACAGAAATTTCTTCGCCGTTTTCCTTAATGAAGTGGATTGTGCAAACAAATCGTGCCTGACGGTTTTCCTCAGGGATATCCTTCATCTGTGAAAGAAGGTAATCTGTTCTCCCCTTATCGTCAAGGCCTTCACCACCATAGCGTGCTGAATAAACACCCGGTGCGTTATTCAAAGCGTCAACTTCAAGTCCGCTATCGTCAGCAAGAACAGCAGTTTTTGAAAGTTCAAACAGTGCTCTTGCCTTTTTAGCTGAATTTTCTTCAAAGGTTTCTCCGTCTTCCACAACATCAAGCTCAAAGCCTGCCTCTCTCTGTGACACAACTTCATACCCAAGTGGCTTTAAAAGTTCAGTAAACTCTTTAATTTTTCCTTTATTATTGCTTGCAATTACAAGTTTCATAGTTTTAGTCCTTATTCAAAAAGTGCATTTACGAAATTCTTAGCGATAAATGGCTGGATATCGTCAATCTGTTCGCCTACTGTAACAAGCTTAACAGGAATTTTAAGGTCGTCGGTAATTGAAATAATAATACCACCCTTAGCTGTACCGTCAAGCTTTGTAAGGATAATACCTGTAATATCGGCAACTTCATTAAACTGTTTTGCCTGATTTACAGCATTCTGTCCTGTTGTGGCGTCAAGTGCAAGAAGTACTTCAAGGGCACAGCCCTCAGCCTGCTGGTGAACAATTCTTGAAATCTTTTTAAGTTCATCCATAAGGTTTTTCTTGTTGTGAAGTCTTCCTGCTGTATCGCAGATAACAACGTCTGCTTTTCTTGATTTAGCAGCCTGTAAAGCGTCAAACACAACAGCAGCAGGGTCAGAGCCTTCCTTATGCTTGATAATATCAACGCCTGCTCTTTGTGTCCAAACTTCAAGCTGGTCAATAGCAGCAGCTCTGAATGTATCAGCAGCAGCTACGATAACCTTCTTACCGTCATTTTTAAGCTGGTTTGAAAGCTTACCGATAGTTGTAGTTTTACCAACACCGTTAACACCAATAACAAGTATAACTGACGGTGTTGTTGAAGTATCAATTGTTGTATCTTCACCAAGCATTTCTGCGATAATTTCTTTAAGCACGTCCTTGATTCCAGCAGGGTCCTTAATTCCGTCACGCTTTACACGTTCACGGAGAAGGTCACAGATTTTAGTTGATGTATTTACGCCGATGTCGGAAGTGATAAGAGTATCTTCAAGCTCTTCAAAAAGGTCTTCGTCAATTTTTGTAAAGCTGTTAAGAATTCTTTCAATCTTCCCAATCATTGAGTCCTTGGTCTTTTTAAGACCATTTTTAAGTTTTTCAAAAAATCCCATTACAAAGGTTTCTCCTTTTTAGTTTTCATCAAGCTCAGCAGCGTCGCTGACATTCATTTTAAGAAGCTTTGAAACGCCCTTTTCCTGCATTGTTACGCCATACAGAACATCAGCCTCTTCCATAGTACCACGTCTGTGAGTGATAAGAATAAACTGGGTTGTGTCTGTAAAGTTTCTTAAGTACTGAGCATATTTTGAAACGTTCACGTCGTCAAGTGCAGCCTCAATTTCGTCAAGGAGGCAGAAAGGTGACGGACGGATTTTAAGTATTGCAAAGTAAATACAGATTGCAACGAATGACTGTTCACCACCTGAAAGAAGTGAAAGATTTTTGATAACCTTTCCAGGAGGTGCTACAACAATATCAATTCCACATTCAAGAACATTTTCAGGGTCTGTAAGGAGAAGCTCAGCCTTACCACCACCAAAAAGTTCAGTGAAAATCTGCTTGAAATTACTGTTAATCTTATTGAAGTTTTCAGTGAAGATTTCACGCATATTTTCTGTAAGTTCAAAGATAATTTTTTCAAGTTCAGCCTTTGATTTCAGAACATCATTAAGCTGAGTTGACATAAATTCATATCTTTCGCTTACTTCAGCATACTCTTCAATAGCTGCAACGTTAACAGTACCAAGACCTCTTATTTTGCTCTTGAGTTCATTAAGGCGTCTTGTGGCAACAGACATATCCTCGATGCTTTCGGCATTTGCCTGAGCGTCTGTTCTTGTCATTTCGTACTGTTCCCAAAGCTCTGAAATAATCTTATCATAGTCTGTCTGAACAGTATTCTTCTTTTCAGTAACTCGTGTAATTTCCTTAGAAACGTTTTCCTTTTCTTCGTTCTTTACACGCTGGGTATGTCTGTATTCCCCTGCCTGTTCGTCATACTTATTATACTTAACCTGTTCTTCGGTAATCTGTTTATTGATACCGTCGATAAGCTCATCGGAGCCTTCAAGCTGTTCCTTAATTTTTGAAATTTCGTTTCTCTTTTCAAGAATTTCGTTTTCATAGGAAGCAATCTGAGCTTCAAGGTCTGACTTATTTGAGAATGTTGTCTTAACATCTTCATTGAGTTTCCGAACAGCTTCTGTATTGGTTTCCTTGTCTTTATTGATTTCAGCAAGGCGGATTTTAAGCTGTGAAAGCTTTGTAGAAATTTCTTCTCTGTCAGCCTTTGCGTTTTCAATAAAGTCCTGTGAAGAACGGATTTTTTCTTCGTTAGCTGAAATAACAGCAGAAAGCTCTGAAAGTTCCTTCTGGGAATTATTTATCTCGTCATTTGCAGAAATAAGCTTTGATTTGAACATTTCAAGCTTGGTTTCGGCTTCGTCAAGGGTATTTTCATACTGTGAAACAAGTTCTCTGACACGTTTGAGTTCACCCTCGAAACGGATTTTATCACCATTGAGTGTAGCGATAAATTCCTTTTCGCCCTCGATATCATAGAAAAGCTTCGAAACCTCCTGATTAAGGGATTCACGCTTATCTTTGATTGATAAAAAGTCGTTTTCAAGGTTTGAAATTTCCTTTTTCAGGTCTTCAATCTCATTTTTTCTTGTGAGGATACCTGCTGACTTTGATGAGCTACCACCAGTGAATGAGCCACCCACATTGATAACCTGTCCATCAAGGGTAACAATCTTGAACTTATAGCCGTATTTTTTAGCGATAACTGTTGCAAGGTCGATATTTTCACAAACAGCAATTCTACCAAGAAGCTGGTTTACAATACCTGTAAATTTACTATCAAACTTTACAATTTCGCTTGCAAGGGCAACATAGCCGTCCTCTTCCTTAAGTCTTGGCTCATTAAGGGTATTCCCCTTAACTGATGTAAGTGGGAGGAAGGTTGCTCTTCCTGAATTTGTTTCTTTAAGAAGTCTGATACCACGTTTTGCGATATCTTCGTTTTCAACAACGATATTCTGAAGTCCTGCGCCAAGTGCAGTTTCAACAGCAAGTGAATACTCCGGCTCTACTGTAACAAGCTGTGAAACTGAGCCATAAACACCTCTCAGAGTACCCTGCTTTGAGGATTTCAGAACCTGCTTTACGCTTCGTGAAAATCCCTCAAGCGAGTTTTCCAAATCGTTAAGAACATTAACCTTCTGGGTAAGCTCTCTTATTCTGATTTCCTTATCAGAACAGGATTTTGAAAGTTCTTCAAGCTGTGTCTGGCGCTTTTTATAAAGGAGCTGATAGCCGTTAAGCTTATTATTA
>JAFTNX010000172.1 GCA_017451665.1 Oscillospiraceae bacterium
AAAAGGTCAACAGCAGAAATCATTGAGCCTTTGATTCCATACTTTTCTTCAAAAGGCATAAGTGCTTTTCTGACACCTTCGCCCCAGAACCACATTGAGTTAGCAGGACGCTTGCCTCTTGCAATTCTTGCCTGATTTACAGGGTGGTCCTTGAGAATATCATAGCTCTTTACCATCATATCATAAAGCTTCTTTGTGTTTTCGTGCTTTGGAATGTATTCCTTGATAGGCTTGCCTGTAATGTCATGTGGAGGTGTGAGTGTTCCCACATCCATAGTACCATTGTTCCAGATAAGGCAGTGACGATAGCTTACACCCGAATAAAGCTTGAATTCCTCATTGTCAAAATGCTCTGCAAGGTATTCAACAAGAATTTTAGCTTCCTCAGTTGAAATATCGTCTGCGCAGTAGTCAAGAATTGTCTTGTCCTCATAGTTTTCCTCGTCAGAAAGTGTAACAAGATTACATCTGAAAGAAACGTCAGTAGGCTTCATATCAATTCCGATTGAACCAGCCTCAAGTGGTGAACGACCGGAATAATAAACCTGTGGGTCATAACTTAAAACAGCAAGGTTTGCAACGTCGCTTCCAGGCTTCATATTGTCAGCAACAGTCTTTACAAGACCTATTCTTGCACCCTTTGCAAGCTTATCCATTGACGGAGTATATGACGCACCCATAGGTGTCTTGTTTCCAAGCTCCTCAACCGGATAATCAGCCATTCCGTCGCATAAAAGTACCAGATACTTCATAAAAATACATCTTCTTTCTAAAAAACTTTATTCATCAGCAGACATAACATCGTTGTTGTATCTGCTTAAAAATTGCTTTGTTCTTTCGTTTTCGGTATTTCCGAATACCTTTTCGGGAGTTCCCATTTCAACAATATAGCCACCGTCCATAAACACGACAATGTCAGCTACATCTCTTGCAAAAGCCATTTCATGAGTAACAATAACCATTGTCATTTTTTCTTCTGCAAGCTCTTTTATAACCTTTAAAACCTGACCTGTAAGCTCAGGGTCAAGTGCAGAGGTCGGCTCGTCAAAAAAGAGAATTTCAGGGTTTAAAGCCAGCGCTCTTGCAATAGAAACTCTCTGCTGTTGTCCTCCCGAAAGCTCATACGGATAAGCATTCGCCTTTTCTGAGAGTCCCATTTTCTTTAGTAATTCCATCGCCTTTTCAACAGCCTCAGCCTTAGGTGTTTTAAGGACTTTTACAGGAGCTTCGATAATATTTCCAAGCACAGTCATATGAGGAAAAAGGTTAAAGTTCTGAAAAACAAGACCGATTTTAAGTCTTATATCCCTCAAAGTCTTTGCGTCAGAAAAAACTGTTCTGTCTTTGCTATCCTTTACAAGCATATCCATATCGCACACTGTTATTTCGCCACCGTCAGCCTTTTCAAACTGATTTATACAGCGTAAAAGTGTGGATTTTCCGCTTCCTGAAGGCCCGATAATCGCAATTACCTCTCCTTTGTTTACATCAAAGGAAATATCTTTTAAAACCTGTACGTCGTCAAATTTTTTTGAAAGGTTTCTAACTTCAAGAATTGCCATACAAAAAACATTTCCTTTCCTTATCTGTAATAGTTAAGCTTCTTTTCGATAAGTGCAAACAAAACTGTAAGCACAAAGGACATTACAAAATAGAATACCCCTGCAATAACAAGTGGTGTAATTGAGCTGTAATACTGCATCTGCTGATTTGCAACAAGTGTAATTTCAGCGTAGGCAACAACGTTTGCAAGTGAAGTATCCTTAACAAGTGTGATTACTTCGTTAGCACTTGCAGGAACAATTCTCTTGATAACCTGTGGCAGAACAATTCTGAAAAATGTCTGGGTTTTTGTCATACTCAGCGCATAGGCAGCCTCATACTGTCCCTTTGGAATTGACTCAATTCCACCTCTGAAAATCTCTGCAAAGTAAGCTGCATAATTAAACACAAAGGCTACAATTATCATATTGAAAAGATAATTATCACCTGCTATGTTAATCTCCAGCAGAATATTTCTGAGCCACTCAGGAGTATTCTCGTTTATTCTGAGCATAGGAACAAGATATCTCACCAGAATTATCTGTAACATAAGAGGAGTTCCTCTCATAATAAGAATATATACATTTGTAAGCCACGAAATCGGTTTGAATTTGCACATTTTCAAAAGTGCAACAATCATTCCAAGTGGCACAGAAAACAAAAGCGTAAAGCCAAAAACTTTAAGTGTCGGCAAAAGGTGTTCAAGCAAAAGCCCGGTAACCTTTCTGATTTCTTCTGATGTCATAAAAATCTCCTTGATAGCATTTACTTTTTAATGTGATAAAGCAAAATCATACTAATACATTATAAAACAAAAAAACGCAAATAGCAAGAGCCATTCATGTTTTTTGAAGTAATTTGTAGAAATTACATAGTTATTTAACTGTTGTAATATCAGAACCGAACCACTTTGTAGAAATCTCGCCAAGTGTTCCGTCAGCCTTCATTTCTGAAAGGATTTTCTGCACTTCGTCACGAAGCTTCTGGTCGCCCTTTCTGAAGCCGATAGCGTATTCTTCGCTTGAAAGTCCGTCAGGAAGAACCTTATAAGCCTTCTTGCCTGTTCCGATTTCATAGTTAGCAACGATTGAATCAAGGAATACTGCGTCAACAAGTCCAAGCTCCATTTCCATAAGAGCGTTGAGGTTTGTTTCATAAGCTACAATCTGGCACTTCTTACCGATGTCTGATTCTGAAAGAAGTGTCTGTGCTGTTGAACCGTTCTGAACAGCAATCTTCTTGCCTTCAAGGTCCTTTGAAGCTGTTGCAGCGCTGTCAGCATTCACACAGAAAATCATATCGTTGTTCATATAAGGGTCAGAAAGATTCATCTTTTCAGCTCTTTCAGGGTTTACTGACATACCATTCCAGATACAGTCAATTGTACCAGCGTCAAGGTCCATTTCCTTAGTATCCCAGTTGATACCAACCTTTTCAAGCTTAACGCCCATTCTCTTACAAACTTCTTCAGCAACGTCAATGTCAAAACCAACGATTTCACCGTTTTCATCTGTGTAACCCATTGGCTTGAATGTTGCGTCAAGACCTAAAAGGAGCTTTCCTGCGTCCTTAACCTTCTGAAGTGAGTTGTCTTCCTTTGACTTGCTGTCACCCTTGCCACAGCCTGTCATAAGCATCATAGCAGAAAGAGCAACGCAAGCAACTCTTGCGATAAATGACTTTTTCATAGTTTACCTCCACTAAAATTTTATTGCCCATACATAATAGCATATTAGTTTGTTAAAGTAAAGGCTTTTTTGTGAATTTAAAAATTTTTGGTATTTAGCGTCATATCTTCACAAAAACAGCTGGCGTAATTTAATATAATTTACAAAAAAATAGTTGCAAATAGCAAAAAAAAGGTGTATAATAAGTAATGTGATTTTTTTGGATTAGAGGTGAATTTTCATGAAAGGCTCACATAATAACCAGCCAAAAGCTGCTGTATTCAACGATTTTTCAGGCTTCGGAAGATGCTCTATTGCAGTATCATTGCCACTTCTTTCTGCGTTAAAGGTACAATGCTGTGCAGTTCCTACTGCGATTTTTTCAAACCACACAGGCTTTGAGAGCTTTTTTGTTGAAGATTACACCGACAGACTTAACGCATATACAACAGAGTGGAAAAAATTAGGACTTCGCTTTGACGCAATTGCGTCGGGATTTTTAGGCTCAGCTGAACAGATTTCCATTGTTGAAAAGTTCATTTCAGATTTCCGTGACGAAAACACAGTTGTTGTTATCGACCCTGTTATGGGCGATTACGGAAAGCTTTATCCTACATACAAGGTT
>JAFTNX010000173.1 GCA_017451665.1 Oscillospiraceae bacterium
CCTGCAATATCAAGCTCCTCAAGAGAAAGATTTGTGTTTCTTAAAATGTTAATTGTCATCCAGTCAAAATCAGCAAGATCCCTCAGGTCCCTGTCAGCAGGGTGACTGATTTCCGAAAAGCCGTTTGTATCCATATATAGACCATAGTAAAGTGCAGTCGCAACATCAGCGTTTCTGTTAAAATCAATTCCCTCTTCCTCAAGCATCTTAGCAACAACAGAAGAACAGCTACCGTAGTTTTCTCTGATTTCATACATCGATGACCTGATTTCACCGTTAACTGTGTGATGGTCAATTGAAGCATAATTTTCAGCCTCAAAGCAGGAAACATTCCTTTCACCATAAACACAGTCAACCGTCAGCAAAAGCTTTGGCTTTCGCAGTTCTTTTACATAACTGATTGGAATATTCAGCTTTTCTATCATCATTGTAAGATTAGGCTTTGAAATTTCCTTTTCGCCTGAATACACAAGGCTTACATTACGCACCCTTGTTTTTAAGTATTCATACACAGCAAAGCCTGATGCCACAGTATCAGCGTCGGGATAATCGTGGCACTGTATTACAATTTCATCATAGCAAATAAGCTCACTAAGTTTCATAAACTAACTCCATTTTTCCAGATATATATTGAAAAATCCGAGAGATGCCATCTCAACATTACCGTCAGCAACCTTGATTTCAACAGTTTTTCCACCGGTTACGTCAACCTCAATCTGCTGAATACCTGCTGCTGTGCCGATGTTATAGTAATTTACTTCTTCGCCGTCAACATAAATTGTAAACTCTCTGAATCTCAGCTTATAGTCGTTCTTTTCGTCAAATACGCCAACGTCAAACACAAGCTTATTCATGCCTGTAACGTCAATTGTAAATGTTGAGTTATAGTATTTTGAAGCCACATAACCTACTTCTATCAATTCCCCTGCAACAGTAAAACTATCGCCCTTTCCGTTATAGGCAGTAACCTCACCTTCATAGCTTACAGCTATATCCTTAGGGGCTTTCAAAACGTTTTCGGGAATTACAGACTGACTGCTTATCTTTTTACCTGTAAAATACATATTGTAAATACCGATATCAGGTCTTGTTCCGCCACCCTCTGCAAAGATATAAAGGGTTTTTGAGCTTCCGTGAAGGTCGATTTCAACCGTCTTAGAAAGAGTTCCAGGCTCAAGTGTCAGACATTCAACCTCATATCCGTCAACGTAGAAATAGATTGTTCTCTCTTCAAAGCTGGTATCGTCAAGCATACCCACATTCATAGTAACGCTGTTAAATCCATAAACGTTAAAGAGTGCGCCTGCATCAATGTATGTGAAAGCATAGCCTTCAATATCCGACACACCTTCTACCGTATAGTCATATTCATATTCGCTGTCGTACTCAACACTGTCGGTCATAAAGTAAGGCTTGATATCTTCAGGTGAAGTAGTAACTCCTTCAGGGAATTCAAACTTTTCAGGTTCGCTTTCCTTCTTGACAGTCATATCAAAAATACATACCATCGAAGAACCACCATTTCCCTCTGTAAAGATATTCAGAATGTGCTTCTTTCCGTCAAGGTCAATGGTAATATCCCTTGTGATACTGTCAGCACTGACATCATACCAGTCGTGTTCTTTTCCGTCGATGTAAATAAAAATCTTGTTGTTTTCGTAATTTGAGCCGTCAAGACGACCTACGTCGAATACAAACTGAGTTATGCCTTCTGTGTTAAAGAGCAGACGTCCTCCCATATTCTGAAACACATAACCGTCGTCATAATGCTTGCCCTGAACTTCAAAGCCATTTACAGAATCGCTGCCAAAATCAGCCTTTCCGTTTTTATAAACCTCTGCCATTGCAGTGTCAAAAGGCTTGTATTCACCAGGTGAAGCAAGAATTCCCTCGCCTGTTACGGTGTTTTCTTCTTCCTTCTGTTCGGCAGATTTTTTAAGCTTAATGTCAAACATAGCAACAAAACAGCAAGCACCGTTTCCGTCAACCTGAAATCTCAATACATCAGTATCCGTAAGGTCGATTTCAATGTTATCTGTAAGCCCTTCCAGATGAGCAGTATAATATCCCTGCTCCTCTCCGTCAAGGAAGAATTTCAACTCATTTCCTTCAGTTCCCGAGTCATCAAGAGCGCCGATTGTAAAGGAAATGCTGTCGTATTCACTTACATCCATAAGCATAAATGAATCGAAATTCTTAAATACATAGCCGTAGTTGTATTCCTGATTTAAAACAGTGAATTTCCCTACCTCATCATTATAAATGTCAACGTATCTGTAATCATAAGTGTTGACATCCTGAGGCGCAGAAACATACTCAGCACTGTCGTTTTCTTCGTCGTTTTCTTTTCCGTCGGTGTCTTCATCATCGGTATCTCCATCACCGACAACATCCTGAGTCACCTTGCTGTCTGTTTCCTCATCATCAGTTTTTGCTTTACCGTTAGCAGAAAAAACAGCTAAAAGAATAATTGTGACAATAAGTGCCAGAAGAAGGAAAATTCCTATTCCCACAAGCCAGTGCATAAGCTTGCTTGTCTTTTTTGTGATATGTATAGGCATTGTGTTTTCAACAGAAATATGCACATTTACAGTAGCCTGTCCAATACCCTTGTTTACAGCTTCAACAAGCTCTTCGCCCTTAAAAATGCCCTTTTCAATATCAGCCTGAATCCAATGGCTTGTGCCCAGATGATACTCATAGTTTTCTTTAAGTGGTGTATCGTCAATTCGATAAGGAATAATGTAGCTTCCACTTCCACCTGCAAGCATAATTTCCTTAGGCACCTGTGTTGAATTCATCGAGTTTTCGCTGTAAATAATCAAAAAAGCCTTTGAAGACTTGATAGCCCTTGTAATAGCCCCTGCCCAGTCATCACCAGGCATAATATTTCTCGGTGCCATCCAGCACTCAATTCCGTTTTCTTCCAATATAGCACAAAGTCTGTTTGCCAGTTCAGAATCCTTTGAACTGTGACTTATAAATACGTCAGGCATTTTAACAACCTCCGAAATCTAATCAAATATACATAGTAATTATACCATATTTTGCAATTTATTACAAGTGACAATATAAAAAAAGCAGAAGGTTTTACCCTTCTGCTTAATTTTTATTCAATAATAACGAACTTATAGCTTACAAGAATCTGAATGTATTTTGCAAGCCTTTCATAAAGAGGTTCGGCCTTTTCGCCGAAATGCTCCTTAACGATAACTCCAAGCTCAGTAATAGTCATTTCGCCGTCAAGATACGGCCATATAAAGCTACCCGTTTCATCAAGGTGAATGTAGGTAATCTTAGGCTTTTTAAAGAGCTTTTGAAAAATTCGGTTCATAGCACCTTTATTTTCAATTTCCAGAGTAACAATTCCTTCGTCATCTGTTGTATAATTCAAAACGGGATTTCTCATAGGCTTGTAGTCAAGGTAATTCTTGTCTATAACATTTTTCTTCTTACTCATCGTTCTTTGCACGCTTTTTGAAGATTGAGAATTTCAATACTGTGAGAATGATAATTCCAAAGAGAACAAGTCCGCCGATGTTCATAACGATAGTTGGAATACCAAGTGCCTTTGAAAGGTTGAGAACGTCAGCTACACCAAAGATAGCAAGGATAGCAAGGAGAATACCTACAAGACCTTCACCAGCAATCATACCTGAACAGAAGAGGATACCATTATTTGTGATTTCCTTCTTTTCTTCTTCAGGCTTCTTTGACTTATCCATAGCAAGTCTGATAAGACCACCAACCATAATACAAGCGTTAAGCTGTACTGGGAGGTAGATACCGATTGCAAATGGAAGAACAGGAATTCTGATGATTTCAACAACAACTGCAATAACTGCACCGATAAATACAAGGTTCCATGGGAGTCTTCCACCCATAACGCCTTCAACGATAAGCTTCATAAGTGTAGCCTGTGGAGCAGCGATTTCGTCTGAGCCAAAGCCGTAAGCACTGTCAAGAAGATACAGTGTTCCACCGATAGCAAGAGCAGAAGCAATTACACCGATAACCTCACCAATCTGCTGTTTCTTAGGTGTTGAACCAAGAATGAAGCCTGTTTTAAGGTCCTGTGAAGTGTCACCAGCAATAGCAGAAACGATACAGATAATTGAACCGATAGCGATAGCACTGCACATACCTTCAATACCGTCAGCTCCTGTAAACTTAAGAATAAGTGTAGAAATAAGAAGTGTAGCGATAGCCATACCAGAAACAGGGTTGTTTGAGCTACCTACAAGACCAACCATTCTTGAAGAAACAGTTGCAAAGAAGAAACCGAAAACCACGATAATAACTGCGCCAAGAAGTGATACAGGGATAGCAGGAATAAGCCATACAAGAAGTGTAAGAACAACGATTGCTCCGATAACAATCTTCATGTTAAGGTCTTTTTCAGTACGGAGATTTGAATTTCCACTGCCTGCCTTCATGCTCTTCATAGCACCGCCAAATGTCTTGATGATAAGTGGAAGTGACTTGATAAGGCTGATAATACCACCGGCAGCAAGAGCACCTGCACCGATATATCTGATGTATGAGCTCCAGATAGCACTTGCGCCACCTGCTGCATACATTTCAGAAATTGTAGTTGTTCCCGGATAAAGAGTTGTATCTCCACCGAAAAGTACAATCATAGGAATGATTACCATCCAGCTGAGTACACCACCGGCAAACATAAATGAAGAAATTCTTGCGCCACAGATGTAACCTACGCTAAGTACAGCAGGATAAATCTGTGTTCCGATAGCACCTTTAAGCCCTTTGATTGCAAAAGTGATTTCGCCTGCAACAAGCTTGAGACCGTCAATGATAAACTTAAAGATAGCAGCAAAGCCCATACCTGCAAATACAGTTGTAGCATTAGCGCCACCCTCTTCACCAGCAAGAAGAACTTCTGCACAGGCAGTTCCCTCAGGATAAGGGAGAACGCCGTGTTCCTTAACAATAAGTGCATTTCTCAGAGGCACCATAAAGAATACACCAAGAAGTCCACCGATAAGTGCAATAAGTGTAATCTCAATAATTCCCGGCTTGTCAATATCCCATTTATCCTCAGCAGCCCAGAGGAAAAGTGCAGGAAGAGTAAAAATAGCACCTGCTGCAAGGGATTCACCGGCAGAACCGATTGTCTGCACGATATTGCTTTCAAGGATTGAATTTCTGCGCATTAAAATACGGATAACGCCCATAGCGATAACGGCTGCAGGAATTGAAGCAGAAACCGTCATACCTACTCTCAGTCCAAGATAAGCATTGGCTGCGCCAAATACTACTGCAAGAATAATGCCCATAAAAATAGATGTAAAAGTAAGTTCAGGCGTTACCTTTTCTGCAGGAATATATGGCTTGAATTGATTTTTGTTTTCCATAATTTCTCCTATCCGTCATAGCTTTTCAGCTACAACTAATTTTGTATCAAATGAGCCTTACGCTCTGATGACCTATTTCATACGCTTTAAAATTGAGATAAGCAGTCTGAATGTGTTTTCTGTTGAAGAAACAGACAGCTTTTCATTTACAGTATGAACACCACTCATTTCAGGGCCGATAGCTATACAGTCAAGCCCTTCGATAGCAGCCGAAAATACACTGCATTCAAGTCCTGCGTGAATAGCCTCAACCTTTGGCTTTTCACCGTAATAAGCTTCATAACAATCCTTATAAAGCTTCTGTAACTTTGAATCCTTCATAAATTCCCAAGGTGGATAATATCCCGATGAAGAAGATTCACAAGGCACACAAAGAGAAAATCTTGTCATCATTTCTCTGAGGAAATCAAGTCCCGATTTGATGTTACTTCTCTGTGCAAACTGAATGAGAATTTCCTTTTCGTCAGTTTTTAAAACGCCCATATTCTGTGAAGTTTCAACAAGTCCTTCAATTTCGGCGCTCATTCTGATTATTCCCTCAGGCACACACGCAAGGAAATAAACAAGTCCATCATTGACTTCCTTATTCAAAACCTCCTGCTCGCAAGCCTCCAGAACAGTAACCTTATATTCAAAGCCCGGTTCTCTTCCTGAAAGCTCTGCCTTGACAACATCAAGATAGCTGTTGATTTTTTCACAGAGTGCGTCGCCCTTTTCACAGCACAAAACAGCCTTACTGCTGTTTGTGATAGCGTTTGTCTTGTCGCCACCGTTTACGCTGACAATTCTGAAATCATTTTCAAATTTCAGATGATTGAGCAGACGTCCCATAAGATTATTTGCATTAACTCTGCCCTTGTCAATTTCAACTCCCGAGTGACCACCCTTGAGACCTTTAAGTGAAATCTTAACCACATTTCCAAAAGCCTTTTCTCTCACAAGTGGAATTTTAACTGTAAAGTCGTTTCCCCCTGCACAAGAAACCGTCAATGTGTCGTCTTCCTCAGCATCAAGGTTAATCATTCTCTTTGATTTTAAAACAGATTTATCAAGGACAGTCGCCCCGATAAGTCCGATTTCTTCGTCAATTGTAAAAACAGCTTCAATAGGTGGGTGAGCAATCTTGTCGCTTTCAAGAACAGCTAAAATCATAGCAACAGCAATTCCGTTGTCAGCACCAAGAGTTGTACCCTTTGCTTTGAGATAGTCCCCGTCAACATAAACATCAAGACCGTCTTTTGTAAAATCAATAGTGCAGTCCTCTGTTTTCTGGCAGACCATATCAAGATGTCCCTGTAAAATTACAGGCTCGCTGTCCTCATACCCAGCAGTACCGTTTTTATAAATAACCACATTTCCATAGCTGTCAGTGTAGTATTTTAAATTCTGTTTTTCTGCAAATTCCACACAATAGCGTGAAATTTTTTCCATATCCCCTGACCCTCTCGGTACAGAGCAGATTTCCTCAAAATATGAAAAAACCCTTTCAGGCTTTATAAGTGCAAATTCAGGCATATCAAACCTCCAAGTTTTTTTGTATCAGAATGCAATACATACATAATAGTATACCATAAGCATACCCCACTGTCAAGGAAACCAACCCTTTTCAAAGCTAAATAAATAGTAAACAAAAATAAAACCAGCCAAAGTCTGACAGGTTTTTTTGGTAAAATATAACAAAAATCAGCTATCTCCCGAAAGGTCTGTTAAAAGAGCCTATTTCAATAAGATTACCCTCAGGGTCGGCAATGTAGCAGGTGCGCTGTCCCCAAGGCTCGGTTTCAGGAGCAAGAACAGATACAGCACCCTTGGAAATTGCATCTTCATACGCCTTGTCAACCTCTTCAAAGGTATCAACATAAAGTGCTATTTCAAAATGTCCGTTCAGGCCTTTGATGTATTCATATCTGCGACTTGTCATTTTTTCAAAATCATTTCTTCCATAAAGAAGAAACAGAGTGTTGTCCTTCACAAGATACACATTTGATGTATCTTCCCCCTCTTTAATTTCAAAGCCAAGCACATCACGATAAAATCTTATCATTTTACCCATATCATTTACAAACAAACCAAATCCGTCTAATCTCATAATTCTGCCTCCTCACTACGCATTGTAATACATATCATAAACCACATAGCCACCAATGTCCTTAAGTGACCCCTCGGAAGTTTCCATACACATCATACATCTCGGCTCGTCCATAGGAATTCCGCTTGTAGGATAAATTCCGTATTCAGATGAAGTCTTGAAACCCACTTTGTTGTAGAAGTGATAATCACCCTCAACGTTAATTCCCTTGAAGCCCTGCTTTTTTACCTCCTCAATTCCCAGCCTTAGCATAGTTATACCAACGTGCTGATGAAAATAATCAGCGTGCACAGATACAGGCGCAAGCATAGCGATACTTCCGTCGTTTATGTGGCCACCCTCTTTTGTTTTGGAAAGTGGAAACTTTGAAAAAAGAAAATGCCCCACAATTTTTCCGTCAAGCTCTGCCACAAATGAAAGCTCTGGAATGTAGTATTCCGACATTCTGATTTCTTCGATAAGAGCAATAATGTCGCTTCCGTCGGAATATTCAGTGCCTTCCTTGAACGAACGCAAAACCAAAGAAATAATGTCCTTGTAATCCTTTTTCGTTTCAGGTCTGATTGTAATATCCTTTCTCATAAAACATCCTTAAAATCAAAAGTTTCATTGATTGTATAATCTGTATCAGGTTCGTCCTCCTGGAATGTAAGAGTCGAGTCTGTTTTGTATCCTGTGAAAACCGTTCTTCCTGCGTAGTCTGCATCACCATCGGCATATATCTGATTTCTAAGTTCCTTCAAAGAAGCAACCAAAGTTTGTCTTTCTGCAACCGTATTGTAATCATTAACACCCTGATTACAATATCCCGAAATCTCCACAAGAACCTCATTAACACTATCGATAGCCTCCTGTGTAGTTGTCATCCACGCTCTTGCATCTGGAATATTCTTTTCCAAATACTGCTGAACCTCATTATATGTAGAACGAAGTCTCAATGCTCTAATAGCAATAATTGGATCCTCCGAAGGTCTTTGAATCTTTTTAGTTGTAGCCAACTGCGTGTTTAATGTATCTACCAGTTTTTTATTCTTGGTAAGATTAAACAGTGCATTATTAATCATCATTCCACTGGTAATTCTCATGCTCTCACTCCTCTACTATAC
Source organism: Oscillospiraceae bacterium (assembly GCA_017451665.1). GTDB lineage: Bacteria > Bacillota > Clostridia > Oscillospirales > Ruminococcaceae > JAAZZIT01. Next base: position 8,571 of record JAFTNX010000173.1, read on the forward strand.
GCCTGTTTCATTTATCAATTTGTCGTACATTTCTGCCATCACCTGAATAACCTTTGCGCTCAAATCATAAGCTTCCTGATATTTTACCAGGTTCATCGCCTCTTCATCCTTGTCAACACCCATTACGGATATTCTCTGATTTTGAACTGTCTGTACGATATTGTTATAATTTATTTCCAATGTATATGCTTTTTTTGTATCAATAGCAATTTCTGTAATCAATGATTGAATAAACTCTTCCGGATTACCACCATCAAATTTTTTCAAATCCTTTACGCCAATCATTTCTTCTATTAAATCATACTGTGCTGCACCATCATGTACATTAACAGTTGTAGCCATAAGGCTTTCGTCTGCCATTAAATCCTTATTTACAGTATATACATCCTCATCATTCTTAACAAATATAGGAATATCTGCGGTTGAATCTCCATTCAGATTCATACCTTTACTGTGGATTTCATTAAATGCACCTGTAAAGTTTTCCAAAAATTTGTTTATCTCATCGATATAATAAGGAATTCCCTTATAATCTATAGGCTTTGCAATA
>JAFTNX010000174.1 GCA_017451665.1 Oscillospiraceae bacterium
AGCTGTGATAACCTGGTTAAGATTTATAAGACGGACGAAATTGAGGTTGTGGCACTGCAAGGCCTTGACCTTGAAATCAAACGTGGCGAGCTTATGGCTATCGTCGGAAATTCAGGTAGTGGTAAATCAACATTGCTTAATATGCTGGGCGGACTTGATAAACCAAGTGCAGGAAGCCTATTTGTTGATGGAAAAAACCTGCTGAAATTTACCGATAAGGACTATATGGATTATAAGAGGAATACGGTAGGCTTTGTGTGGCAGAATAATGCACGAAACCTTATCCCGTATCTGACAGCTGTCCAGAACGTTGAAATGCCGATGCTTTTAAAAGGCACTAAGGCAAGACGTAAGAGGGCTGAGGAGCTTCTTGATAAGGTGGGACTTTCCCATAGAAAGAACTCAAAGCTTTCGCAGATGTCCGGTGGTGAACAGCAGAGAGTTGCTATCGCTATCGCACTTGCAAATAATCCGAAACTGCTTTTGGCAGACGAACCGACGGGTTCGGTTGATACAAAGACATCAAAGGCAATTCTTGAGATTTTTAAAGAGCTTAATAAAACAGAGGGACTTACAATTGTTATTGTTACCCACGACGTTAAGCTGGCTAAGGATATTGACAGAGTTGTTGCGATAAGAGACGGAAGAACTTCTTCTGAAATTATCAGAAAGAAATCCTACGTCGAGGAGCTTAATGAACTGGGCGACCTTGTTTCGGTGGAAACACAAAACGAGGAAGAGGCAGTTCACGAGGAGCTTGTCGTTCTTGACAGAACGGGAAGAGTACAGCTTCCTAAGGAATATATGGACGCTCTGGGAATGAAGGGCGGAGATAAGGTTAGAGCAGAGCTTGATGCAGAAAACAATCGTATCGTTATTTTTAAGGCTCAGTAACCTGATTAACAACTTTTTTACCCGAAAGGGAAAAATACAGCTCGTTGGAGCAAATTCTTTTGAAAGGTGGATTAAAGTGAAAAACACAAAGTTTAAGCGATTGACTGCGTTTGTTCTTGCAGTTACATTATGCTTGACTACTGCTCCTGCAGCGTTTGCTGACGCACTTATGTCAGAGAAATCCACAACGGTTGCAGGAACAAATGAGGATAATGTTATCAGTGCTGATGACATCGACGCCTCAAACAGAGAAAACACTTATAGTGCGTTTCTTGAAAGAAACGAGGGCGTGGCAAGACCTGCTGACGAAATCGTAATCTACGGAAAGGACTACCTCAAGGACGCTGAAACAAACGGTGCTCAGCTTTCAGTTGAAACTGTTGACGGCGTGAATGACGTTCTGAAATGGTCAAACCAGTCAGGACAGGTTACTTTTGAGGTTGATGTAAAGACTGCCGGTCTTTACTGCATCGAGGCTAACTATGAAGCACTTGAAGGTACTGCAAACTTTATCGAATTTGCAGTTGCAGTAAATGGAAAAATTCCATATACAACAGCTACCCGTGTTACATTGCCAAAGGTGTGGGTAAACAAGACTGAAATCCAGAAGGACGTTCACGATAACGACATCAGACCTGGTCAGGTTGAACTCGTTAAGTGGCAGACAGTCTCATTCAAGGATATTGACGGTCTTTCAAATTCACCACTTGCTTTTTACTTTGAAGCAGGTAAAAACACAATTACAATCAGCTCGGATAAGGCAACTTTTGCACTTAACTATCTCAAGCTTTACAACGAAAAGGAACTTCCTTCTTACACAAAGCCTTCAGATGCCGAGCTTTCACAGATTGGTGACCAGAGATATGTTTTAGAGGGCGAAGAGGCTACATATAAGAATGACAGAACTCTCTACCCTACTTCAGACAGAACTTCTTACCTTACATCTCCTGCTGACCCGACAAAGCAGAGATACAACACAATCGGTAAGGACAGCTGGACACAGGCTACACAGGCTATCACTTGGGAATTTACTGTTGAACAGGCAGGCTACTATAAAATTGGTATCCGTGCAAGACAGGATTCAATGAGAGGTCTTTATTCAAACAGAAGACTCTACATCGACGGAGTAGTTCCTAATAAGGAATCAAACCAGATTAAGTTCTATTATGGAACTGAATGGGATGTTGTTTATCCTGAAGATAATAACGGCGACCCGATTTACTACTACCTCGAAGCAGGTACACACCAGATTACTCTCGAAGCTATCCCTGGTGAAATCGGCGAAATCCTCGACGAACTTGAGGACATCGTTTATCAGATAAATACCTACTACAGAAGAATAAGAGAAATCACAGGTCCTTCACCTGACGAATACACAGACTATAAGATTGATAAGTCAATCCCTGAAATCGTTCCTGACTTTGAATATTACAGCCAGAGACTCAGAGAAATTCAGAAGAAGATTGAAAAGCTTTCAGGTACTGCAGGTTCTGAAGCTGTAACTCTTGACAAGATGGCTATCGTTCTTGATAAGTGTGTAGAAAGAGCTTACAGAATTCCTTCGATGCTTTCACAGATTAAGGATAATATTTCTTCTGTTTCTGCATGGATGCAGACTTACAGAGGTCAGGCTCTTGAACTTGACTTTATCGAAGTAACTTCAGCAGACGTTGATTTCAAATCAACAAAGAAGAGCTTCTTCTCATCACTCTCATTCGGCTTCAAGTCATTTATCGGCTCATTCTTTGAGGACTATAACTCACTTTCAGAAGAAGGCGAAGAATCACTTACAGTATGGGTTTCACTCGGTCGTGACCAGGCACAGGTTGTAAAACAGCTTGTTGATAACAGCTTTAACCAGCAGTCAGACGTAAAGGTTGCTATCAACCTCGTTCAGGGTGGTATCATTGAAGCTACTCTTGCAGGTAAGGGACCGGATATCGCATTGTTTATCGGTGGTGACTTCCCTATCCAGCTTGCAGCACGAGGAGTTCTTACAGACCTTACTCAGTTCCCTGACTATGATGAGGCAGTTAAGAACTTTACAGAAACAGCTCCTGTTCTTTATACATATAATGACGGAGTATACGGACTCCCTGTAAGCCAGACATTCCCAATGCTCTTCTATCGTAGAGATATTCTCGAAAGCTATGGTATCGACGCTGAGGAAGACCTTAATACATGGGAAGACTTTATCGAAGTTCTCCCTGTTCTTCAGAGAAACTATATGGCAGCAGGTCTTGTTCTTGCAGCAGCAAGCTCAACTGTTCCTACTACAACAGAAGCAGGTAACACATTTGCTACACTCCTTCTCCAGAAGGGCGTTAACTTCTATAACGAAGATAAGACTGCTACAACATTTGACAGCCAGGAAGCTATCGATGCATTTGAAATGTGGACAAAGTTCTATACAACATATAGCTTTGAACAGACATATGACCCATTCACAAGATTCAGAACAGGTGATATGCCTATCGTAATCAACGGCTACACATTCTTTAACCAGCTGACAGTAGCTGCTCCTGAAATCAAGGGCTGTTGGGAATTCAGAACAATTCCTGGTACAGTTCAGCCGGACGGAACAATCAACCACGCATCTTGCTCAGGTGGTTCAGGCGCTATCATCTTTGAGGCTTGTGAAAACCCGCAGGCTGCATGGGAATTTATCAAGTGGTTTACTTCAACAGAAA
>JAFTNX010000175.1 GCA_017451665.1 Oscillospiraceae bacterium
ATTTATGTTCATTACTTTGAAGAAAACCACTGGATAGTTATTGAAATTTCAGATACGGGTAGTGGTATTCCCGATGAAGACAAACAAAGAATTTTTGATATGTTTTATACAGTAGCAACAAAAATTGCTGACAGCCGTCGGAGTATAGGGCTTGGACTTGCGTTGTGCAAATCTATTGTTCATTCTCACGGCGGACAAATAAATGTATACGATAATCAGCCAAACGGAACAGTATTCCGATTTACATTACCCGCAGAGGAGGTAAAGCTTGATGAATCAGTTCAGTATCCTGATAGTTGAGGATGATAGTGCAGTCAGAAACCTGATTGTCACAACACTTGATACTAACAATTATAAATATCTTACAGCCTCAAATGGTAAAACAGCTGTAATGGAAGCAGCATCTCATAATCCGGATATTATTCTTCTTGACCTGGGACTGCCGGATATGGAAGGTGTGGAAATCATCCGTAAGATAAGAACATGGTCGGATGTTCCGATTATTGTAATCAGCGCACGAAGCGAGGATACGGATAAGATTGAAGCACTTGATTCTGGTGCAGACGATTATCTGACAAAGCCTTTCTCCGTAGGTGAGCTTCTTGCCAGAATAAGAGTAACCCAGAGACGGATTATGGGTACACAAAAAACAGATTCACTGTTTGTAAACGGCGATTTGACAATTGATTATGCTGCCGGAAGCGTCACAATGAATCAAGAGGAAATACATCTGACACCGATAGAATACAAGCTTCTTTGCCTTCTTGCCAAAAATGTGGGAAAAGTTCTTACACACACTTACATTACTCACGAAATATGGGGTAGCTCCTATGAAAACGAAATCGGTTCGTTAAGAGTGTTTATGGCAACACTAAGAAAAAAGCTTGAGGGACAGTCCCAGAAACAACAGTATATCCAGACACATATCGGCATCGGATATCGTATGAATAAAATATAACATCGGTAAGCTGACTCCCGACATATCGGATAGCTATAATCCTTGTCGTATATAATCATTTCCTGATAGAATTGATATGCAATGTTAAACAAAAAACTCACTACCTTTATGATAGTGAGTTTATTTTTTATCCTTATATACTTTTTGCCCTGCCACAACTCAAAATTCAAGTCCCGAACAAACGGATATGTGGCAGAGGAGGATGCAAACGTCACGTTTGCAATTGTCAATTGTCCATTGTCAATTGTGCATTGCTAAAGGGCCCCCCTTTTAGCAGACTACGCAGTTTTTGCCACTTCTTTTTCCGCTGTAAAGATTTTTGTCAGCGTTTGAAACCATCTTGTCAACTCCATACTGCCCTTTGTTTTCGCATACGCCAAAGGTCATTGTAACAGAAAATTCCTTTTTGCCACTGTCAAAAACTTCAGCTTCAACAATCTTTCTCAACTTGTCAGCAAGCTCAGCGCCCTCGTCAAGACCATATTCAGGCAAAAGCACAAGTACTTCTTCGCCACCCCAACGACAGACGTCAGCCCCCTCAGGAACGTTCTCCTTAAAAATGTTTGCAATTCTTTTAAGTACCATGTCACCGTTGTTGTGTCCGTGAATGTCGTTTATCAGCTTAAAATCGTCAATGTCAGCAAGCAGAATTGTAAACGGCTTTCCGTCTTTTAATGCCTGTTCATGACATTCGTCAAGATGCTCGTACATTGAATGTCTGTTTGAAAGCTTTGTAAGTGGGTCTGTGTATGCAAGCTCAAGAAGAATTTCGTTCTTCTTAGCCAGAGAATTCTGCGCACGGGTTCTGTAAACATTGTATACAAGCGACAACGCCAGAAGCATTATAAAGCTTACAATACTGTTTCCGATGTATACTGCGTTTACAGCACCACCACTTAAATGCCGTGGATTTAACGGTATAAACCAGTCAAGAGAAGTAACGTATTTAAGTGTTGTAAACATGGCAACAGCTATAAGACTCATAAGAAATGACGTGCCGATTTTTTTGTATGAAATGTAAAAAGATAAAGGTACTACACAAATAAGATAAAGCGCAAAGCCAAAGCCCCAGCCAAGGGTCAGCGTCGCCATAACACTGTGAATGCTGATTTCCATGTATGCTATTGAACCGATAGCTTTAAGACTTGCTCTGTCTGTAAGATAAATGAGAACAGAATAAAGCAACACGCTTACAACATTAAAACAAGTCATAGCAACAGAATGAAGCATACCGAAAAACAAAACAAATATAAAATGCACTACTACACAGCCAATAAAAACCAGCCTGTAAACAAATCTTTCGTGTTTGTTGTCATTTGTATTTTTAATATTATCTAAAATTCTTTTCATTCAGGTTTTCCACCTTTAATAAAATATATCTTATAAAATTATAACATTTTTCCAGCTTTTTTTCAATGAAAAATTGCACAAAATTTCAGTGCATTTTTCACACATCATACAAATGCTTTAATTATAAAACAAAAAGGTATCAGGAAATATTCCCGATACCTTGAATTTTAATATAAAATCGCACCAAATTCAGCACAGATTTCCTTGAGGTTTTCCTCGTCAATTTCACAAGTGCTGTCAACAAGCGCCCTGCCGTTGTAATAACAAAGTGCCATTCTGAGGGCCTCCTCAGTTTCTGTTCTGAACATAACCGTAAGATACAGCCAGTGCAGATTCTGACTAAGGTGAAAACCGTCATCGTGTGTGTTGATTTCAACAACAATAACATCGTAAACCTCGTCGTCAAAATCAATAAGCTCTTCAGCCATATCACATTCAATATCAATAGGCTGTGAAAGTGTGATGTGTTCAGGATTTAAGAAAAACGCCTGC
>JAFTNX010000176.1 GCA_017451665.1 Oscillospiraceae bacterium
CGCTCAACGGCTTGATTTTGTTGAGTTTTTCAGCTGCCTCAAGACGCAGACCACGGATTTCCGTATAGTCAACCCCCTCCGGGAGCTTCTTGGCCTCGAGTTTTCTCATCGCCTCAACCTGCTGAAGCTGAATGTTGATATACCCCTCGTACTTTATCATCAGTTCAACCTGCTCACGCACCTCAAAGCTCAGCTCAGGTCTGTCCGGGTCGCAAAAAGCAAGCCCACTGTACGTCACCTGCGGACGTTTTATAAGCTGTGACATTTTACATCCAGTGGTAATCGGCTCTGTTCCCACCGATGTGAGGTACTCTGTCATCTGCTCGCTCGGGGCAACTGACAGCTTTTTGACTCTCTTAATTTCAGCTTCTATCTGTGCTTTTTTAGTTTCAAATTTTGCAAATCTCTCATCGCTTATAAGTCCGATTTCGTGGCCGATTGGTGTAAGTCGCATATCGGCGTTATCCTGTCTCAGCAGTAATCTATACTCACTTCGGGAAGTCAGCATTCTGTACGGGTCCATACAGCCTTTAGTCACCAAATCGTCAATAAGAGTACCGATATAAGAGCTTGCCCTGTCCAAAACCAACGGTTTTTCGCCCTTAATCTTCTTAACGGCGTTGATTCCGGCTACAAGTCCCTGTGCAGCTGCCTCCTCATAACCTGAGGTACCATTAAACTGTCCTGCACCAAAAAGTCCGCTGATATTCTTGAATTCAAGTGTCGGTAAAAGCTCCGTAGGGTCGCAACAATCGTATTCGATAGCGTATGCGTTACGCATAATTTCAACGTTTTCAAGACCTTCAATTGTTCGCATAAATTCCAGCTGAACATCCTCAGGAAGCGAAGTTGACATTCCCTGCAAATAAAATTCGTCAGTATCAAGTCCCATTGGCTCAATGAAAAGCTGATGTCTTGGTTTGTCAGAAAAACGCTTGATTTTGTCCTCGATAGACGGACAGTATCTTGGGCCGATTCCCTCAATTTTTCCACCATACATAGCGCTCCTGTGAATGTTGTCAAGGATAACCTGGTGGGTTTTTGCATTTGTGTAGCCCACAAAACAGGAAACCTTGTTTTCAAGAGGCTTGTCGTTATCGAAGGAGAAAGGCACGATATGTTCGTCACCAAACTGTTCCTCAAGCTTTGAAAAGTCGATTGAACGTCTGTGAACTCGTGCAGGAGTACCCGTTTTGAAACGACGAATGGTCACCCCAAGGGATTTGAGGCTTTCCGAGAGAAAAGTCGCAGGCATAACGTTGTCAGGGCCACTTTCATAGGAAGTTCCTCCAACGTGAATTAAGCCCTTGAGATAAGTTCCCGTTGAAATAATTACTGCCTTGGCACCGTATTTTGCACCAAGTCGTGTGCCCACACCACAAATTTCACCGTTTTCTGACAGAATTTCAGTAACTTCTGCCTGTCGGAGATACAAATTCTCCGTTTCTTCAACCTTTTTCTTCATGTAATCGTGGTATTTCACTCTGTCAGCCTGAACTCTCAGGGAATGAACGGCAGGGCCTTTTCCTAAGTTTAAAATTCGGCTCTGAATGAATGTGGCGTCAGCAGCCTTGCCCATTTCGCCACCGAGGGCGTCAATTTCACGGACAAGATGTCCCTTTGCAGTACCACCTATCGAAGGGTTGCAAGGGAGATTTGCAAGTGCGTCAAGGGAAATTGTGAAAAGCGCAGTTTTCATTCCCAATCGGGCTGACGCAAGGGCAGCCTCAACGCCTGCGTGACCTGCAACAACAACTGCCACGTCAAATGTATCAAAAAATTCCATTAAATCAATCCTTTATGTTTTGAGTTGACTCATAATTTTCGTTTTAAATGTTATTTCGGAGAATGTGTAACATTCCACCGTTTAAGATTACCGACATACGGGAGAATGCGTAGCATTCTCCATTTTTACTAATGTTCCACGTGGAACATATTTTAAGATATCCACGATGGAACATTGAGAAAAAACTAAACAGTAACCTTATCAAACTTTCCGTTTATGACTTTTACCAAATCAAGAGGGGAAAGTCGAATTTGCGTGCCGATTTTACCACCACTGACGGTTATCCAGTCCTGAGCTTCGGCAGAGCTGTCAATCACCGTCACAAAAGGCTTTTTCATTCCAACCGGGGAACAACCACCACGAATGTACCCGGTAGTTTTCAAAAGGTCTTTTACTGCAAGCATTTCCACTCGCTTGACGCCAACGGACTTTGCAGCTGCCTTTAAATCAAGCTCCTCACAAACGGGGATTACAAACACAAAAAACGCCGTTTTTCCGTTATTTTCTTTATAAAATGTCACAAGAGTTTTAAAGCACTTCTCATAGGGTATTCCACAGGTCTCGGCAACGTGAACTCCGTCAACCTGCCCGTCAGATTTATAAGTATAGGCAGAAAATTCGACTCCTGCCTTTTCTAAAATTCGCATTACATTAGTTTTTTCAGCCATATTATTTACCTACGCAGAATTTTGAGAACACCTGCGCCACAACAGCCTCGCTGACCTTTTCACCAGTCAGCTCAAGAAGTGAGTCGAGGGCTGATTCCAGAGTAACCGTCACGCAGTCAAGGGAAACCCCCATTTCGAGAGTTTCAAGTGTCTCTTTTAAGTATCTTAATGAATTTTCAGCACAGAATTTCTGTCTTTCGTTTGCAAAAGAATCGGTGTTTGAATCAAAATTATAAAGCTCAAACATCTTCTGAAGCATTTCTGAAAGTTCCTCAAGCTGTAAATCATTCTTAGCTGAAATTTCCACAACGTAAGGAGAAATTCCCAGAAAATCCCTTTTATCAAGTTTCTGTTCCAAATCGCTTTTATTTAAAATCACAACTGATTTTTTGTCCTTGACAAGTTCCAGAAGCTCCTTGTCCTGCTCATCAAGAGGCTGTGAGCCGTCAAAAACAGCAATTACAAGCTGTGCTGTTTCGCATTTTTTTCGTGCAAGCTCAATACCCACATTTTCAACCTTATCGTCAGTTTCACGGATTCCCGCCGTGTCGGAAAGCCTCAGAACAAGCTCGCCCACCCTTGCAGTTTCCTCGATAATATCTCGGGTTGTGCCTGCGATATCGGTAACAATTGAGCGTTCGTATCCAAGAAGATTATTCAACAGGGTGGATTTTCCCACGTTTGCTTTGCCCACAATGACGGTATCAATACCCTCTCTTAAAATTTTTCCACAGTCATAGCCTCTGATGATTTTTTCCATAACGGAAATTGCTTCCAAAAGGGAATTACGCAAGGTTTCAGGCTCCACTTCGGGAAGGTCCTCTTCGGGGTAGTCAACCCACGCAGAAAGTTCCCCTAAAATCTTAACAAGGCGGTCTGAAACCCCCTTTATCTGCTTGAACATTTTACCCTCTCTTGCGTTTACGGCAGAGTTGAGGGCCTGTTTTCCGTTTGCAGAAATAACATCCATAACAGCCTCAGCCTGTGTGAGAGAAATTTTTCCGTTTAAGAATGCTCTTTTTGTAAATTCGCCAGCCTCGGCAGGTTTTGCGCCTGCCTCAATACAAGCCCTCAGCACCTGTTTTGTGACAAAAATTCCCCCGTGACAGGAAATCTCACAAACGTCCTCACCCGTATATGATTCAGGGGCTTTAAAAACTGTGAGAATGCCGTCGTCAATAACCTTTCCGTCGCTTAAAGTTTTTCCATAAGCGCAGGTATAGCCTTCCATTTTTAAAACGTCTTTTTTGGTTTTAAAAATCTTTGCTGCAATCTCAACAGCCTTTTCGCCACTTATTCTTATAACTGAAATTCCACCTGCTGCATTTGATGTGGAAATAGCTGCAATTGTTGACATAATTCCTCCATCTGAATTTTACATAACAAAATAATCAATATAAAAGTTTCGTCCACCTTTTCAAAGGTGTAGCCTTCGTTTTGTGGTACGAAACTTCCATTAAAATAAAACGCCCATACTAAATGGTGACAGTCATATAGAAGTTTTATATATTCTATTGAGGAAAACCCTTTTGAAAAAGGGTTATTCCTCAAACTCCTTTCCTAAAACTTTAGTATTAATTTAAGCCTGATAGGGTTTTAACCCTATGTGGCTTAAATAATTATTATTAAAGTCTTTGGAAGGGGGCTCGGGGGAGAACCTTTCTTCAGAAAGGTTTCCCACGATAAAAACATATAAATTTTCTGTAAAACTATCGCCGTTAGTCAAGGGCGTTTTTGCGAGGCGATTAACGCCTAAAATTCAATTTTTGAATAGAGGCCTGCGCCTGTCATTGTATCTTCAGGCTTTGGCTTTTTATATTCCTTTTCAAAAGAAGTAGTAATATCAAAAGACTTCTGTGTTCTGTTGAAATTCTTCTTTCCACCACGTCTTTCTCTTCTGTCGTTTCTGAAATTCTTCTTTTCAGTTGAGCTGATAAGAACCTTTCTGTAAGGTTCTTCACCAACAGAGCGTGAAGTAACGCCTTCAACCTCTGAAACAGCAGCGTGAATAATTCTTCTCTCGTAAGGATTCATAGGTTCAAGGGCAGCTGTTCTTCCGTTTTTCTTAACGCTTGCAGCCATCTTCTTTGCAAGTTCTTCAAGCTGTGCCTTTCTTCTTTCTCTGAATCCGCCACAGTCGATTGAAATTCTGTAATAATCCCTGTCAATCTTGTTGCAAGCAAGTGAAGCAAGGTACTGGAGGCTGTCAAGAGCCTCACCCTTCTTTCCGATAAAACTTTCGATATCGACACCTGAAAGTTCAATTTCAGCGCCGTTTTCGTTTTCCTTAACGTCAGCCTTAACGTTTGTAAGACCTGCTGCTTCAAGCACCTTTTTGATATACTTTACTGAAAGGTCAGCCTTTGTTTCAGCGTATTCAGCCTCAACCTTAGCCTCGCCCTTGATTTTTCCAAAAAATGACTTCTTTGGTTCTTCGATTACGTTAAAAGTAATTCTATCTTCGCTTGCTCCGAACTTTTCACAAGCAAGAGCCTTAGCTTCTTCAACAGTTTTTGCTGTAAAAATTTCCTTCATAAAATCAATCCTCTCTTTTAATCCTCATGATACTCATCGCCGTACTTTTCAGCCATACGTTTTCTTGCTTCATTAAGTCTCTGTCTTTGTAAATCCTTGATTTCAGACTTTGAGAGCTTCTTTTCTTCTTCAAGCTCGTCAAACTTTCTGTCAGCGGCAGCCTTAACTCCGCCATTCTGTGACATCATCTGAGCCTCAAGAGCCTTTTCCATAAAGGTTTTCTTTCCGCTCTACTTTCTCTTTTCAGTTTCCTTAGCGTCAATCTTTTCCATTCTTGCAGGAGTATAGTAGAGATTCAAAACAAAAGTCTGAACAAGTCCGAAAAGTGACTGTGCAATCCAGTAGATACCTACACCGGCAGGGAATGTAAATGCAATCCAGAATGAGATAAGTGGCATTGTATAGAGCATAATGTTCATACCGCCCATACCCATCTGTGCAGAAGGGTTGTTTCTCTTCATAAACTTCTGAGAAACAAAAGTAACAGCAAGCTGTAAAATAAGTGATACTATCGGAATAAGCACGAGGATATTACTCCAGCTTGGCATATTTCCAAGGAACACTCCGAACATTTCGTAATTGATATCTTTACTTGCCTCAACAACTGTTTCAGGGAGAAAATCGCCCTTACCAGCCTCAACGATATTAAACACCAGAAGTTCAGGTCTTGAAAGAAGTCCTGATGGTACCTTCTTACCGTCAGCAAAGTAAGTGTCAAGTCCTTCGTTTTCAAAAAGGATAGTTACAGCGTCTTCAAGTTCTGCTTCAGAAAACTTTCTTGACTTCTTGAAAATCTTCTTATTATCCTTATTCTTTACATAATCAACAATTTTTTCAACAGCTTCGTCGTTATTTTCGCCAACTGTATAAGTTACACCATTTACTTCTACAAGTTCCTTGAATGTATCAGCGTCCTTATCGGGATTTGCCTTAATTTCAAGGCTGAGGTTCATAACAGTTGAAACAGAAGTCTTAGCTTCGTCAACGTCAGCCTCAGGTGCATCTGTAATATAGGTAATAGGTGCATAGATAATTTCAATCATAGCAAACAGCAATACAAAGTTCAGAAGAAGTGGCAGACATCCACCTGTCATAGAAACGCCTTCTTCGGCATAAAGCTTTGTCATTTCTTCGTTAAGCTTTTCCTTATTATTGCCGTATTTTTTCTTTAATTTTTCAAGTTTCGGCTGCATTTTAGCAGTTTTAGCCGACTGTTTCTGCTGTTTTACGCTAAGTGGGAACATCAGCAGCTTTGTTAAAAATGTAAAAAGCACCAATGCCAGCCCATAGTTTTTAAGCAGCATATAGCAGAATTTCATAACATAACCGAATGGAATTGCAATAACCTTAAACATATCTTATTCTCCAATTCTCAATTACGGCTCAGCCTTTTTTATTCTTAAAAATATGAAATTCCTCAGGAACCTTGTCCACTCCACCCTTACTCCAGGGATTACATCTTAAAATTCTCTTCACCGTCAGAATTGTCCCCTTTATAAAACCGTGTTTTCCATACGCCTGCATTGCGTATTCCGAACAGGTGGGGTAATACTTACAACTCTTTGGAAACAGTGGACTTATAAGCTTTTTATATATAAAAATCAACAACTGAGCAATATATTTCATACTACTTTTTTCTCGTGAAATTCTTATTTTTTCCTGTCTTACTATTTTCAAAAGGCTTAGCCATTTCTTTTAAAAGTCTTTTTCTGATAAACTCTTCAATATCCGTAGATTTTTTTTCGTCAATACCGACTCTCGCAACAAACACTATATCATATCCGATAGGAATATCCTTTTCGCACTCTCTGTACGCTGCTCTTATTATTCTTCTCGCTCTGTTTCTCTTAACAGCATTTCCTATCTTTTTGCCGGTTGTAATTCCGAGTCTGTCATAACTCAGCTTGTTCGGATAAAAATATGCCGTAACTGAACTGTCAACACAGAATTTCCCCTTGTTATAGGCTCTTCTGTAATCTTTATCACTTTTCATAGAAACAGTAAACAGCATATCCTTCTCCACTTTTAAAATTTAATAAAAAAGACCACTCCATTAACCTCCTGCCGTATAAGGCACGGTAAGTAGGGTGGTCAGATTCATTAGTATGTCAGTCTTGCTCTGCCCTTTGCTCTTCTGCGAGCCAAAACCTTACGGCCGTTCTTTGTAGCCATTCTCTTCATAAAGCCGTGAACCTTTTTTCTCTGAAGCTTCTTTGGCTGGTATGTTCTCTTCATAAAAAATTACCTCCTTTAATAACACGTTTTCAGGTTTCCTCTATAAATATGCATAGAAACCCCTACAAGCTAACATTATACTTTATTTTAAGCACTTTTGTCAAGTCCTTTCACAATTTTTTTACTTCTTTTATTCGTCAAAATCCCCATTTTACGCACTTCTATATTTAGTCGTCAGAAACCTTTCTGAAACTATATCTTGTGTTTTTGAAAATTTTTAAAGCAAAATTTTGCTTTTTTATTTATTAACACGCTGTAAAATTTGTAAACTTTTATCTTTTTTAAAAAAAGTTGCACGCTGTCATACAACTTTTCGGCGTTTTTCGACTATATATGGGAGACGTTTTTTAAACAGCGTTTCACCTGATACTCAGCATTTTTTTAAAAAAAGTCAAAATCCATCAGGAAAGGAGGTTTTATCAATTGACAGTTGACAATTGACAATTGACAATTAAGGAGGTTTTTTCAATTGACAGTTGACAA
>JAFTNX010000177.1 GCA_017451665.1 Oscillospiraceae bacterium
CTTGTTCGAATTTGGTTAAATAATGGAAAATAACAGAACTATAAAGAAACAAAACGGCAGTACCTCTTGTTCAAATTAATAAAATGTGCTATGATAGTTAAAAAGGAATTTAATTTATAAAATTGGGGGATATTTAAAATGAGTTTACCTGTTGTAATTTTACTTTATGTAGTGCTTGCTTCAATGGTTGTTATGTTTTCAATCAAGCTTGCTGACTACGTTGACCTTATTGACAAAAAGTCAAATTTAAGTGGCGCATTTATAGGTGGTGTTGTTCTTGCAGCAGTTACAAGCCTGCCTGAGCTTTTTACATCAGTTTCTTCTGTTGTATTCTTGAAAAAACCTGACCTTGTAATTGGTAACATCTTAGGAAGTAACCTTTTTAACGAATGTATTTTAGCTTTTCTTATGGTTATCTGGGGCAGAGCTTTTGCAAAATCAGTTGTGGGAAAAAGCCACACAAAAACCACTTTGATTTCTCTGTTTTTGTTTGTAATGATGTTTCTTGCAACCTATATCGGAATTGATTTCAGCTTACTTAACATCAGCATTTACACAGTTATCATTCTTGTTACCTACGCTGTTTCTATCAAGGCAATGGCAGGAGATACTGCTGAAAATAACGAGGAATGCACAAGCTCACTTACAATGAAACAGATTATTGTACGTTTTATCATTATGGCTGTTTTACTTGTTACTGCTTCAATTCTTGTTACATTTGTAACTGACGAGCTTGCAGCTAAGCTTAATCTTGGTGCTACCGTTGCAGGTGCTTTGTTCCTGGGAATTGCTACTTCCCTCCCTGAACTTACATCTTCAATCACACTTGCTAAAAAGGGCAACTTCAATGCTACTGTTGGAAATATCATGGGTAGTGGAATGTTCAACTTTACAATTATGGCACTTGCTGACATTCTCCACAGAGGTGGCTCAATTTACGACAGCGACAGCTCAAAGATGCTTGTACTTTTCGGAACTGTTGCAACTGTGCTTGTAACAGCAACACTTCTTCTTAAAAATAAGAGCAAGGAAAGTGAAAAGCCTGCTATGATTTACAGACTTTTAGGACTTGCAATTCTTGCTTGTTATGTACTCTTTATCGTATTATCATAATTAAAGGATTTTTTGTATGAGTAATTCAGTTTATGACAACCGAGAACTTTCATGGCTTAAATTCAACAAGCGTGTGCTTGAAGAGGCAGATGATATTTCTGTGCCACTTATGGAAAGACTTTCGTTTATATCAATTTTTCAGAGCAATTTAGATGAGTTTTATATGGTACGTGTAGGGTCACTTCACGACAAGCTTTTGACAAACGACAACGACCGTGACGGAAAAACTCACTTAAAGCCTTCTGAACAGCTTGAAAAGATTTTTGCAAGAACTAAGAATCTTACTGCTGCAAAAGACGCATCCTACAACGCTTTAAGAAGCGAGCTTTCACGTCAGGGTGTAAAACAGCTTTCCTACAAGGAGCTTAATCAGAAGGAACAGGAATACGTTGACGCATTCTACAAATACGAAATAAAGCCTTTTATTTCACCACAGGTAGTTGACAAGCGTCACCCTTTCCCGTTTTTGAAAAACAAGGAAATTTATCTTATTGCTAAAATTTCTTCAAACAAAAACAAGGGCGACAGCGTTGTCAAGCTGGGTATTGTTTCCACACAGACAGGTGGCGCAGGGGCTATTTCAAGGGTTATTTATCTTCCTACTGAGGATAAGTCGGAAGTAAGATTTATTCTTTCGGAAGATGTTATTGCACACTTCTGCAACAAGATTTTTGACGGTTTTAAGGTTCAGGAAAAGGCACTTATGAGAGTTACCCGAAACGCTGACCTTGACCTTGAAAATTCACCTATGGCAGAAGAAATGGACTTCCGTTCAATTATGACGGAAATGGTTAAAAAGAGAAAGCGTCTTTGTCCTGTAAGATTACAGCTTTCAAAACAGCTTTCTGACCTTACCTGTGGTGAGCTTTCAAACAGACTTGAGCTTACCAAGAAACAGGTTTTTGTAGAAAAATCACCTCTTGATATGAGTTATACATTTGGTGTAGCTGACAAGGTTAAAAACAGCTTGTTATTCAACAAGATTGTTTCTCCACAGCCTTCACCTGAGCTTGACGAAAATCTGCCGATTATTCCACAGATTGAAAAGAAGGACGTACTTCTACACTACCCTTACGAGAGCATAAAGCCTTTTATCAAGCTTCTGAACGAGGCTGCTGTTGACCCTGAGGTTGTGTCAATCAAGATTACTCTTTACAGAGTTGCAAAGGACTCAAAGGTTATTGACGCTCTGGTTAAGGCTTCTGAAAACGGAAAGGAAGTCCTGACACTTGTAGAACTTCGAGCAAGATTTGACGAAGAAAACAACATCGGCTGGTCACAGCGACTTGAAGACAGTGGTTGTCACGTTATTTACGGACCGAGAAATATGAAGGTACATTCAAAGCTCCTTCTTATTACCAAAAAGAGTGGAAAAACCGTTAAATACATCACTCAGGTGGGTACAGGAAACTACAACGAAAAGACCTCTGCAATTTACACAGACCTTTCGCTTATTACTGCTAATCAGGAAATCGCCGAGGACGCAGTTAATGTATTCAACGCACTTTCTATGGGCGTTCTGGTGGATAATCCTAAGCATCTTATGGTTGCGCCAAACAGCTTACAGAACAGAATTGTTGACCTTATGAACGAGGAAATTGCTCTTGCAAAGGCTGGAAAAGAAGCCTACATTGCTTTAAAACTCAATTCCCTCACCGACAAGGTGCTTATTGACAAAATGATTGAATGCTCAAAGGCTGGAGTGAAAATCGACTGCGTAATAAGAGGTATAAGCTGTCTTGTTGCAGGCATTCCTGGCGAAACCGAGAACATTCACATTCGTTCAATTGTAGGACGTTTTCTTGAACACGCAAGAATTTATATTTTTGGTGTGGGCGACCGTCAGAAGGTTTACATTTCATCGGCTGACTTTATGACAAGAAACACTTTAAGACGAATTGAGGTTGCGTCACCTATTCTTGACGAAAAAATCAAGGAGAGAATTATCG
Source organism: Oscillospiraceae bacterium (assembly GCA_017451665.1). Lineage (GTDB taxonomy): Bacteria > Bacillota > Clostridia > Oscillospirales > Ruminococcaceae > JAAZZIT01. The sequence continues at coordinate 3,063 of JAFTNX010000177.1, forward strand.
GAATTTTCAACACTCAGATGAGCGACAACGTTAAGGCGAGAATTATGCAGCCTGACGGCAGCTACAAGAGAATGACTCCTACCGACACAGCTATTGTGGCACAGGAAATGTTCTATTCGCAGGCTTATGCTGCTGCACAGAGTAAGGAAAAAGCGACAGTTGAAGCAAAGCCTAAGAAAAAGAAAAAGAGTGGATTTTTTGCACGTCTTTTCGGAAGAAATAAGGATAAATAAAATAGAGGGATACATATTTATTGTATCCCTCTATTTCTTTTTGCTTATACCATAATAATAGTTCCTTTAATGCCATTTTCCATTACTCCTCTTATTGCACCTCTTGCATCTAAGCCAAATGTATCATCTACCAAA
>JAFTNX010000178.1 GCA_017451665.1 Oscillospiraceae bacterium
GGGCAGTTCATTATTTTAGTGAACTGCCTTTTTTGTAGCCCTTTACAAAAAAATATTAAAATTTTGTATACAATAACGATAGACATTTTAGTTAATAATAATTATAATGTAGGTAAGGAGGTGGCTTTAATGAAAAAACTTATGATTATAATGCTTGCTGTTGTTTCATTTTTTATGACAGCTTGTAATGATAACGTAAAAAATAAAAAAGAAGAAAAAACTACTTCCACAGGTGAACAGACTTCTACTGAAAAGGATGTTCAGCAATTTATTACAGAACCTTGTCCACAGTTCACATTAAATGGAATACGACACAACGGTGCTGTTCATACGTTAATATATGATGGTGCATTAAGGTTATTTGATTATTCGTTACTTGACGGATATGTGCTTATGGGAATAATCTATGATGATTCAAATGGTACAAATAATACTCCAAGCTTTGAATTTCAATCAAATTATTATAGTGGTACTCCTGTTTTATATAATGCAGAAAAAAATGCGTACATTTTGTGGAGACAAACCGATAGAGCGTGGCTTAAGGTTACTGAACACATTTGTGAAGATGATTGTGTAAAAACAGCTGACTAATAATCAGAAAAGAGGTGGCTTTAATGAAAAAACTTATGATTTTTATGATTATGATAGTTTCACTTTTTATGACAGCCTGCGATAATGAAGAAAAGGCAAAAGAAACCACAACCACTACCACTTCCGTAGAAGAAAGAGGAAAAAACACGTTACCTTGTATGTTCATTTATAATGGGATATTGCACACTCATATTACAGATACCTTATATGACAGCTTTTTCGATAGTGCTGATGTTGAAAAAACTGCTCTTGAAGGTTTTGTTTCGATAGGGGAAATTGTAGGACATGTCAGTATGGAAGAGAAACCTGTCGGAGAAATGCACGCTAATTTTTTAAAAGAGGGTACAACAATTTACTATAACGAAGAAAAAGATATGTATGCTTTCTATACGAATATGCAAGGTAAAATATTTGGACACACCTGCAATGAGGATTGTAAAAAAGTAACCGACTAACTAAAAAACCTCGTATTCCTAAGAATACGAGGTTTGTTTTTTTGTGTTTACTTCAAAGCGTCTAAAAGTGCCTGAACCTTGTCGGTCTTTTCCCACGCTACGCCTAAATCTTCACGGCCCATGTGTCCGTAAGCAGCAAGCTGTCTGTACTGTGGCTTTCTAAGTTCAAGTGCCTTGATAATTCCTGCAGGACGAAGGTCAAATACCTTTCCTACTGCAATTGAAAGTTCTTCTTCTGAAACCTTACCTGTGCCGAATGTGTCAATCATAACTGATACAGGGTGTGCAACACCGATAGCGTATGCAAGCTCAACTTCACACTTGTCAGCAAGCCCTGCAGCTACAATATTCTTAGCAACATATCTTGCAGCGTAAGCAGCACTTCTGTCAACCTTTGTAGGGTCCTTTCCGCTGAAAGCTCCACCACCGTGACGTGCATAACCACCGTATGTATCTACGATGATTTTTCTTCCTGTAAGTCCGCTGTCGCCCTGTGGTCCACCAACAACAAATCTTCCTGTCGGATTTACAAAGTATCTTGTGTCGTCAATAAGCTCCTTTGGAATAACAGCTTCAATAACGTGCTTGATGATGTCCTCTCTGATTTGTTCAAGTGTAACATCATCGCTGTGCTGTGAAGAAACTACAACTGTGTCAACTCTGAATGGCTTTCCGTCTTCATATTCAACAGTAACCTGAGTTTTTCCGTCAGGTCTGAGGTATGGAAGTGTGCCGTTCTTTCTTACTTCTGTAAGCTTGAGTGCAAGCTTGTGTGAAAGGGAAATAGGCATAGGCATAAGCTCAGGTGTTTCGTTACAAGCATAACCAAACATCATACCCTGGTCGCCTGCACCTGTGTCACCTTCGTTTTCCTCTCTGCCTTCAAGTGCGTTGTCAACACCCATAGCAATGTCAGGTGACTGCTTGTCTATTGTAGTCATAACAGCACAAGTATTGCCGTCAAATCCGTATTTTGCTCTGTCATATCCGATGTCGAGAACTACTTCTCTTGCAATAGCCGGAATATCAACCTGAGCCTTTGTTGTAATTTCACCCATACACATTACCAAGCCTGTTGTAGTAACAGTTTCGCAGGCAACTCTTGACATAGGGTCCTGTTCGAGCATAGCGTCAAGTATAGCGTCAGAAATCTGGTCACAGATTTTATCCGGATGTCCTTCAGTAACAGATTCTGATGTAAAAACATATCTTGCCATAATTTTTTCCTCCTTTTCAATCAATAAAAAATGCGTTCCAAAAGACCGTAACGCAGACGAGTTTTTCTTTTAAAAAATCCTCATCTTCCGGTTGTGTCATAAGACGTTTCCGCAGGAATTAGCACCACAGAAAAAATCTAGGTTGCTGTGACTTCACAGGTCCTGTACCTCCGTCACTCTTGATAAGGTTTTGCAGCATAAGCTGATTTGTACCTCTAATATTATACAACTCTTTTTATCTCTTGTCAATATATTTTAAGCTGTCAGTTTTTAACAATTTTTAAGCTTTTTTGCTATAATGTTTGGCATCTACGCCACTATTTTCTATTGACTTAAATCGAAAAATGATGTATAATATACATTGATTATGTATGTTTGGGAGGACTTATGGAAAATAACGTAGAAAATACAATTGACCTCAAAGTGCTGTTTACTGCACTTATCAGTCATTTGAAATTTATTATCATCGTAACACTTATGTTTACAATCGGAGCATTTTGTATTACCAAGTTCTTTATTACAGATAAGTATACAGCTACTGCCCAGATTTATGTAGACCCAAGAAACAATACTTCGCCGGATGCAGCACTTAATTATCAGGACCTTTCTGCTGCTGAAAAGCTTGTTAGTACCTGTCAGATTCTTTTTACAGGGGACAGAATGGCTGAATATGTTGAAAAAGACTTAAAGAATAAATATGATATGGACGATTATTCAGCATCACAGTTAAAGAGTATGATTACAGTAGAAGCTGCTTCAACTGGTACTTCTGTTATGAATATCAAGGTTGTTTCAGAGGACGCTGAAACAAGTGCTATTATTGCAAATATAGTTCTTTCAAGAGCTAACGAAGTATATAAAGACATCGTTGAAGGCGGTGTTGTTAAGACTGTAAATACTGCTGTTGTACCTGAAGGTCCATCTTCACCAAATGTATTCAAGAATGTTCTTCTTGGCTTTGCACTTGGATTTATATTCTCATGTGGAATTATCGTTGTGCTTGAACTTGTTGATACAAAAATCAAGCCTACTGATGACCTTGAACAGATGTATGGAATTCCACTCTTTGCAGAAATTCTTGACTTTGAAACAAATGTAAAGGGAGGTTATTAATATGGCTTTTAAAAACAAAAAGAATGATAAAGCTCCTGACTCACCTTTGAGAGTTTCAAAGGCTAAAAGTAGAAAGTATATTCTTAATGATACAACAAAATTTATCATTACAGAAGCGTATAAATCAGCAAGAACAAACCTTATGTTCTCGCTTTCAACAAGTAAGAATAAGGTAATTACATTTACATCTTCATCACCTGCTGAAGGTAAGTCAACTACATGTATCAATATGGCTATTACCCTTGCTACAACAGGCTCAAAAGTTCTTCTTATCGACTCCGATATGAGAAAACCTACAATGCATAGCTTGCTCAGAGTTGATAAGTCAAAGGGACTTTCATCAATTCTTAGTGGTATGTGTACAGTTGCTGAGGCTATCAATAGTAACGTAAGAGAAAACCTTGACGTTATTGTTGCAGGCCCGCTTCCACCTAACCCTGCTGAACTTATCGGTTCACCAAATATGGCTGAACTTATTGACGTTCTTAAAAATCATTACGACTATATCCTTATCGATACACCACCTGTAAATGTGGTTTCTGACTCACAGCTCTATAATGAACTTGTTGCAGGTATCGTGTTTGTTATCCGTGATGATGTTACAACACATAACGACCTTCAGAGAGCTCTTAAAAATATTAAGATGGCTAACGGTAAGGTGCTTGGATTTATTAAGACTGCTTGTAAGACAACTGGCGGTAGTAGTACATATAAGAAATCATACTATAACTATGATTATGCTTATGGTAGCAACTCAAAAGTAAATAGCGAACAGTAAAAAACGAGAGGGGAAGTAACCAATGTTCATTGATTTTCATTCACACATTCTTCCGGGAATAGACGATGGCTCACGAACTATTGACGAGTCGATTGCAATTCTTGATAAGATGGCTGAAGACCAGGTGGATATTGTGATTGCTACTCCTCATTTTTATCCTCACGAAGTTTCAGCTGAAAAGTTTCTCCAGAAGAGAAATGAAGCTTATGAACGTCTTAAACCGTACCTTAAACCTCACCACCCTGAAATTCTTCTCGGTGCTGAAGTGCTGTTTTCGTCGTCACTTTCTGATAATAAATTCCTTTCGGATTTGTGTATTCAGGGGACAGAGTTTCTCCTTCTTGAAATGCCTTATGTAAGACTTACAAAGTCAATTATCGAGGGCGTTGAGGAGCTTGCTGATACACCAAACCTTAAACTTATTATCGCCCATGTGGAAAGATACCTCAGCTTTACGTCATACGACGATATCGAAAAGCTTATGTCAC
>JAFTNX010000179.1 GCA_017451665.1 Oscillospiraceae bacterium
GAGAAAAAGCTGTTCTGTGTGGTGGAGAAGATAGAAGAATTCCTTTAAAACCTCGGTGTATTCCGAAAGTGTGCGACACAAAGTAAGCTTTCCCGAAAACTGCGCAACGCTACTCATAACTGTATGATACTGACCTATTCTTTCTTCTAAAAGCTCCTCGCTCATTGCTTTTTCATCACTGCCACAAGAGCAGGTATTCCCGCTGACAAATCGATTTTTATCATCTGTCTGGTAGTTTGTTTTTAAAAGGAAATTCACAGCGTCACAGCCTGCTTTTTTTCTGTTTCTTAAAAAAGAAGTAAGCAACGGATAGTGATAAATTCGTCCGTTTGTATAGTCATAGCCTGTCACAATCAGGTCTTTGGGAATGTTTATCCCTGCATTTGTGAGAGTGTCGCAAAGTCCGTATGCCATATTGTCGTTTGTGCAGATAACACATTGTGGGTAGTGAATTTCGCCATTTATGTATTTTTCAGCAAGCTTTTCTCCGGAATCATTCCAGAAGTTTCCGTAAAAAACTTTGCTCTCATCAAAAGGAATATTGTGCTTTTCAAACGCTTTTTTACAGCCTTCAACTCGCTTGTGTGAAACATCAGTTTCTTCAAAGCCTGTCAGTATGTGAAAATCCTTCAGGTTGTGCTTTAGAATAAGATGTTCTGTAAGTGCCTCCATATCCTTTTCGTCATCAGAAAAAACACTTTCAAAGCCCTTTGCTTTTCCGTCAATGATTACGGCAGGGAGCTTTGATTTTTTTATTTTCTTCATAACGCCGTCTATGATTTTTATGTCCATAAATGCTTCGGCAGTAATAATTGCCCCGTCAAAATCACAAGGCTCAAAAAAAGAGTATATTACATTTTCAAAATTAAGCTGTTTGTCCACAACCCAGTGGTTGTAGATATTTGAAAAAACAAAAACATCATACCCATAAGCAAAAGCTGTTTCGGTAATACCTTTTATGATTTCTTTCTGCTCGGTTTCGTCTGCTCGTGCAGTGATTACTGCAATCCTTTTTTGTGGCACAAGAATCACCCCCATAAAAACAGTATAGCTTTATTTTTTCTCTTTGTCAATTAAAAAAGTGCATATTGTGTTAAAAAGGTGGACTATCCGAATATCAGCTATTGCATTTGTGAAAAAGGGTTTGTATAATGAAATAAAAAAAGATGAGGTGGATTTATGAATATTAAATTCAGCGATAATGCATATAAGCTTTGTGATACTTCAAATCCGATTTCCCCAAATGTTTTTTGTGCAGACCCTACTTGCGTTGAGTACGAGGGCAGGCTTTACATCTACGGCACAAACGACCACCAGCAGTATGAGGCTGTTGGTGACGAGGGAAAAAACAGCTACGAAAAAATAAAATCCCTCGTGGTTTTTTCAACTGACGATATGGCGAATTACGAATATCACGGGATAATAAATACCGAAAAAATCGCCCCTTGGATTTATAACTCATGGGCACCGTCAATAGTTTCAAGGGTTGAAAGTGACGGACTTACACATTTTTATCTGTATTTTTCAAACAACGGAAACGGTGTGGGAGTAATTACAGCTACCCACCCTCTCGGACCTTGGTCAGACCCACTTGGCAAGCCTCTTGTTTATCAGGGAATGCCAAATCTCGAAAACTGTCCTGCACCATTTGACCCGGGAGTTTTAATTGACGACATGGGCACAGGCTGGCTTGCGTTTGGTGGTGGCGTTGAAGCGAGAGGAGATAACATTCACACAAAAGTCCCTAAAATCGTCAGACTCGGAAAGGATTTGCTTTCCTTTGACAGCGAATTTGTATCAATCGATGCTCCGTACTTCTTTGAGGCAAGCGAACTGAATTTTGAAAACGGAACATACATATACACATATTCAACCGACTGGCAGTCAAGAGATAAATGGGACAGACAAGACATCAATGCACCTGCTGTATGCAGTATGGGTTGTCTTACAACAAAAACTCCTCTTGACAGCGACAGCTGGGAATTTAAAGGTGGCTTTTTCCTCAATGCAGGGGAGTCGGGTATGGAGTGGTGTAACAACCATACCCACCTTGCTGAGTTTAAGGGGACAAAATATATTCTGCACCACACAATGCATATTCAGGAGAGAATGACAACAAAGGGTGGTTTCAGATGTATGTGTGTTGATTACCTGCCTTACAGTGATAAGGATTTTCCGATAACTAAGGCTACACGACAGGGCGTCAGCCAGATAAAAAGCCTTAATCCTTACACAATTCACAGTGGAAGTGAAATGTTTACCTGTGCTGATGTGTGGTATGAGGAAATTTCTCTGGGTAAAATGGCTGTGAAGTCTTTAAAATACGGGGCCTGGACTTATATAAAAAGCGTGGAATTTTCAAAGGAAACAGAGAGTTTTACACTTAAAATAAAGGGAAACGGCTGTATAGGTGTTTACCTTGACAGTGAAAATTCTCAGCCGATTGGTGTTGTGGAGACTTTCGGGGATAAATACAAGGAAGTTTCAGTAACGCTAAAAGAAAAAATCAGTGGAATACACAATTTGTACTTTGCTTTTTCGTCAGAAAACATCTGCCTTGAAAGCTGGCAGGCAAAGTGAAAGGAGTTTTTATGAAAAAA
>JAFTNX010000180.1 GCA_017451665.1 Oscillospiraceae bacterium
TGGCAGAGGAGCCCGTGCCGGCTACGGCACTAGCCCATGATAACTTCAACGTCGTGAGTTGTGCCTTCTGCAAATACAGGGAGAACGTTTCCGTTGAGTTTTACGCCGTCAACAACAACAGACTTGATACCCTTGCAAACGTGGTCAGGGTTCTTAACGCTGATGTTGTATGTGTTTCCTCTGTATTCTCTTGTGATGTTAAAGCCGTCCCATTCAGCAGGAATTGAAGGGTCAATTCTAAGTCCGTCAAAGTCAGTTGCAACACCGAGAATGTACTGAGAAATAGCAACAAAGTTCCATGCAGCTGTACCTGTGAGCCATGAGTTCTTGCCCTGTCCGAAGTGGTTGCCCGGCTTGCCGATGTCGGCACCTGCGTCCTTACCACCAATCATCTGACCGTATACATAAGGTTCGGTCTTGTGAATGTCAGAAGTTTCTTCTGTGAAGGCAGGAGCAATCTTTGAATAGTATTCAAATGCCTTGTCGCCACGACCTGCATAAGCCTCAGCACAGATAATCCATGCATTGTTGTGTGTAAAGATACCTGCGTTTTCCTTGTATCCACCCGGATATGTAGAAATTTCACCGTACTGAATGTAGTACTTTGTGAATGCAGGGTTATTAAGAACAAGACCGAATTCTGTGTTAAGGTACTTGTCAATAGAATTAAGTGTCTTGATGTCAGCACCGCTGTTCTTACCGATTTCAGACATAACAGCAAAGCCCTGTGGTTCGATGAAGATTTTACCTTCTTCACATTCCTTTGAACCCATCTTTTCGCCGTTTGCGTCGTAAGCTCTGAGGAACCACTGACCGTCGAATGCGTGGTCCATAACGTTCTGCTTCATCTTGTCGATTTCAGCCTGAGCAGCATCAGCTTCGTCGTCCTTGCCGAGATGACGGAGGATATTTACATAGTTAGGACCTGTGTATGTAAAGAGTGTAGCAACCATAACAGATTCAGCCACCTTAGAGTAGCCACCCTCAGCAGCAAACTTAGGGTTTGTATATGTCTGGAAGCTTTCACCAGGAGTATCTGAATAGCATGAAAGGTTGATACAGTCATTCCAGTCAGCTCTCATAGCGAGTGGAAGTCCGTGAGGACCGAGGTTATTAACAATCTTGTAGAATGAAACTCTGAGGTGTTCGAGCATTGGCTTAGCCTTTGACTCGTCGTTGTCAAACGGAACCATTTCATCAAGAATAGCCCAGTCGCCTGTTTCCTTGATGTATGCTGAAACTGAAAGAATCATCCACAATGGGTCATCTGAGAAGTCGCCACCGATATCTGAGTTACCCTTCTTTGTAAGTGGCTGATACTGGTGATAGCATCCACCGTCTTCAAGCTGAGTTGAAGCAATGTCAATAATTCTTTCTCTTGCTCTGTCAGGAATCTGGTGAACAAATCCGAGAATATCCTGGTTTGAGTCACGGAAGCCCATACCACGGCCGATACCTGACTCAAAGTATGATGCTGAACGTGAAAGGTTGAATGTAACCATACACTGATACTGGTTCCAGATATTAACCATACGGTTAACTCTGTCGTCAGGAGTATCAACATTAAGGATTCCGAGGAGCTTATTCCAAGCGTTTTTAAGCTCTGCAAGACCTTCAGCAACCTTTTCAGGTGTGTTGTACTTGTCAATCATTTCAAGAGCCTTTACCTTGTTGATTGTCTTGCCGTCAGCCTCAAATTTTTCAGCAACAGGCATTTCAACATAGCCGAGAATGAATACAAGAGTCTTTGATTCGCCCGGAGCGAGAGTAATCTTCTTGTAGTGTGAAGCAATTGGTGACCAGCCGTCAGCGAATGAATTGTTTGCTTCGCCAGCGATAACAGCCTGTGGGTTGTTAAATCCGTTATAAAGACCGATGAATGCATCTCTGTCTGTATCATATCCGTCGATTTCGTCATTTACTGAATAGAATGCGAAGTGGTCACGACGGTCTCTGTATTCTGTCTTGTGGTAAATTGTTGAGCCACAAACCTCTACACGTCCTGTTGAGAAGTTTCTCTGGAAGTTTGTGCAGTCGTCCTGAGCGTCCCAGAGACACCATTCCTGGAATGAGAAAAGAGCAAAGGTCTTTTCAGCATTGCCTTCGTTTGTAAGAACAAGCTGCTGAACTTCGCCGTTGTAGTTCTGTGGAACAAAGAAAGTAGCCTCTGCCTTGAGGTCGTTCTTCTTACCTGTGATAATGGTATATCCCATACCGTGACGACAGGTATATGAATCAAGCTCAGTCTTTACAGGTGACCAACCAGGATTCCAGATAGTTCCGTTATCGTTGATGTAGAAATATCTTCCGCCCATATCAATAGGAACGTTGTTGTAACGGTATCTTGTAATTCTTCTGAGACGAGCGTCCTTATAGAAGCTGTATCCGCCTGCTGTGTTTGAAATCAGCGAGAAGAATTCCTGTGTTCCGAGGTAGTTAATCCACGGATATGGTGTTTTTGGATTGGTGATGACATATTCCTTGTTTACGTCATCAAAGAAACCGAATTTCATTAAAAAAATCCACCTTTCATTTATATTTATGTATTTGATTTACAAATTAAATCCGAAAAATTAAAGTGTGAAAAATCTCTGCCAGCAGGTATATTTTTCACCGTTTTTAATCTCACAGTAGCCTGAAACTTCATTTGGAAGTGAAAGGTTAGGTGAGTTAATCATTGCAGTCATAGGTTCAGGGCAGAAATATCCCTTGTCCCCGTCGTGGTTCCACATATTCCAGAACCTGAATTCCTTTGAAACCTCGTTAGCAATCTTCTTCCCTGTAATTGTATCGCTGATAACAACTCCATAGAACTCCTCCCCGTCAAGGGTATTCATACAAGCTGTATACATATCGTTACAGATAACCTGCTGAGTAGGCTTTTTACCATTCAGGTATTCCTTATCCCAGTCAGAAAGCGGAAGAAGTCTTTCGGTAGGATTATGGAATTCATTAAGCTCACATCTTTTTACAATCGGAACATTAAGGAGAAGTCCCTCTTCCTTACCTCCGTCGCAGATAGGAGCGTTAATACAGGTATGAGTACAAAGTGAAACAGGAAGCACCTTATCAGAAAGATTTTCAAGCTCAATTTCCTGCATAAGTCCATTTTCATCAGAAAGGGTAAAGGTATAGCTGATTTTAAAATCAAGTGGGAAATACTGATACATTTCGTCATTTTTGTCAAATGTAAAGGAAGTTTTCACCACAGCTTTGTTTTCGTCAGCCTTACATTCTTCAACTGTATGCACTCTCTTATGCACCCAGCCGTGAATGAAGTTATCAAAAAGTGGTTCGTTAATCGGAAGCTGATAAACAGCGTCAGAAGTCTTTAAAACGCCCTTATAAAATCTGTTAGGAAGATAAAGTGTAGGAAGTCCCCAGATTTCTCTTGCGTCATTGATTTCCTCAGCAGTAGTTTCCTCTTTAAATCTGAAAATCTCCATAGCATTCTCGTCGTCGTGAAGTCTTAAAACAGAGCTTCCCATAAGAGGTGCTACAACGGCTGTATAGCGGTCAGTTTTGAGCAAAACGCACTCTACGCCTTTGAAATTATAGTTTTTCTGTGCAGTATTTGACATTTTTAAATCCTCATCATAAAAATTTAATCAACGTAAACGTTTAATTAAAATCATTATACCATAAACAAACATACTTTGCAAGCACTTTTTTATTAAAATAGCACAAAAAAGGCAAAAAAATAAGCAGAGCCATAAACGAAGCTCTGCGTCCAAATAAAACAAACTATGTGTAGAACAAAAGAAAGGAGACAACAAAACGGATGTCAAGGCGTCGCCCTGACACCAAAATCATTATAATATATCAGAAGTTTTTAGTCAAGTTTTTGTTGCAACTCGTCACAAATTATTTTCAAATTTTGTCAGTATGCACAATTTTTACCTTTTGAGTTTATCGCCTTTTTATGATAATATATGACAAAATCTGACAAAAATTTAACGGTAAAAAAGGAAAGGGAGCTTTTTAAACAACCAAAAACGCAAACCCTTTTACGAAAATTTAAAGGTTATTTAAGTTAAAACTCCCTTTCCTTTTTTAAAAATCGTCAGTTGCTTTCAACCATTTCGTTGTTTCTGAAAAACAGTGAAACGCACCAGATAGCTGAAATTGCAACAAGGGTATAGATGATACGGCTGACAACACCTGCCACACCACCAAATGCCCACGCAACCAGGTCAAACTGGAAAATTCCCACAAGGCCCCAGTTGATACCACCGATTATAAGCAAAAGCAAAGCAATTCTATCGAGCATAAAATCATTCCTTTCTTTGTGTTGCAAGATTATTATTGACGCACTTTTGCACAAATATTTATGGAAAAATATGTAAAAAACACACAAAATAGAATGTTTCGTATGTATTATATATATAATAAGGTATATTTTTTTAAAAAACCCTTGCAATTTTAAAAAAAGTGTGGTATACTATCAGTAATATCTTTAGTAGAAAGGCTGGAACTTGACATTCCGGTCTTTAGTTTTTGTATGGAGACTTTAAAAAAGGAGTGGGAGCTTGAGTAACGTTAATGAAAAAAAGGGGCTCAGCACTGTGGATAGGGCAAGAGAGCTTGCTATTCCGCTTTGTGACGAGCTGGGACTGTTTTTGTGGGACGTGCGATTTGAAAAAGAGGGTGCTACATGGTACCTGAGAGTCTTTATCGACAAGGACGAGGGTGTTGACATGGAGGATTGCGAGGCTTTTGCAAGACCATTCGACAAGCTTCTTGACGAGGAAGATTTTATTACACAGTCCTATGTTTTTGAATGTGGTTCGCCGGGACTTGCAAGAGACCTTAAAAGACCTGAGCATTTCTTGTGCTGTATCGGTGACGAAATCAGACTCAGAACAATACGTCCTGATGAAAAGGGCGAAAGAGATTTTGAGGGAATACTCAAAGCCTACGAAAACAAGGAGTTTGACGTGGAGATTGACGGAGAGGATAAGCATTTTGCACTTGCTGACTGCTCTTATGTAAAGCTCAACGACGACAAGGATTTATTTTAGTAACTAATTAATACTTAAACACATATACTTAGGAGGAATTAAAGGAAAATGAATAACGAGTTTTTTGACGCACTTGGACTGCTTGCCAAGGAAAACGGCATTGATATTGAGGTGCTTATTGAAAGAATCAAGCAGGGAATTTTAAAGGCTATCAAAAAGGAATACCCGGATACAGAAAATATTCTTATCGACATCAACACAGAAAAGAATAAGTTTGATATGAAGCTTATCAAGACAGTTGTTGAGGGGGACCCTGTTGACGAGGCTAACGAAATCAACATTGACGTTGCAAAGACAATTACAAAGAGAGCTAAGGTTGGTGGAGTTGTAGAAATCAAGCTCAACAGCGCAAAATTCGGTCGTGTGGCTGCACAGCAGGCAAAACAGCAGATTAAGCACGACATCAAGGAAATCGAAAAGGAAAGACTTCTTGCGCAGTATGAAGATAAGGTGCATGAATGTGTATCAGCTACCGTTCAGAAGGTTGAACCTAATACACTCAATGCTATACTTACAATTGACAAGAACGAGGTTTATCTTGTGAGAAGCGAACAGATTCCTGATGAAACCCTTGAACCGGGCGACATTGTAAAGGTTTATGTTTGTGGAATTGCAAACCCTGAAAGAAAGCCTTCAATCAAGATTTCAAGAAAGCACAAGGACCTTGTAAAGAGACTTTTTGAACTTGAAGTTCCTGAAATTTACGACGGAACTGTTGAAGTCAAGTCAATTTCAAGAGAAGCTGGCTCAAGAAGCAAGATTGCTGTTTATTCAAAGGACCCTAACGTTGACGCAATCGGCGCTTGTATCGGACCAAAGCGTTCAAGAATTTCCAAGATTGTTGAAGAGCTTAAGGGCGAAAAGATTGACCTTATCCTCTGGAGTGAGGACGACGCTGAATTTATTGGCAGAGCACTTTCACCTGCAACAGTAAAGAGCGTTGAAATTACAGGTACAGAGCCAAAGACCTGCAAGGTTGTTGTTCCTAATAACCAGCTTTCACTTGCTATCGGTAACAAGGGACAGAATGCTAAGCTTGCTTCAAGACTTACAGGCGGATATAAGATTGATATTATCCCTGAAAACGTTGTGGAAGAAGCGTAATGAATATGAAAACTAAAAAAATTCCGATGAGAATGTGCCTCGGCTGTGGCGAAATGAAGCCGAAAAAAGACCTTGTAAGGGCTGTTAAAAACAAGGAGGGGGAAATTTCTCTTGACCTTACAGGAAAAAAATCGGGCAGAGGTGCTTATATCTGTAAAGATATGGAATGCTTTAAAAAGGCAAGAAAAGCAAGAAAGTTTGAAAAGGAATTTTCTTGTAAGATAGAAGACGAAATTTATGATTTGATGGAAAAGGAGCTTTGTGATGAGTGATATAATGGGAACAATCACAATGTGCAGACGTGCAGGTAAGCTTCAGATGGGAATGGATATGATGAAGGATTCCTGCGTAAACGGAATTGCAAAGGGAGTTCTTGTTGCAGATAATATTTCCGAAAAATCACTTAAAGAAGTAAAATTTGTCTGTAAAAAATACAATGTGCCGATTTATTCTTTGGGAATTTCTATGGACGAGGTAGGAATTAAGCTCGGGAAGAAAATCGGAATATGCTCTGTCTGTGACAAGGGCTTTATGAAAAAAATCGGAAGCGTTCTGGAGGAAATCCAAAACGACACCGAAATTCTTTAAACGGAGGATATTTTAGCCTATGAACGAAAAGATTAAATATAAGCTTTCAGAACTTGCAAAAGACCTTAATGTATCAAACAACGACCTTATCAACCTTCTCTCTGAAAAGTTTGATGGTGCAAAGAAGGGTATTACTTCACTTAAAGGCGAAGAAGTAAACTATGCCCTTGAATACTATACTCAGAAAAATCAGGTTAAGAGCTTTGATGAGTATTTTACTGCTACTGCTGTTAAAAAGGAAGTAGTAAGGGAAGAAAATAAGGAAGTAGTCAAGGAAGAAAAGCCTGCTGTCAAGAAGACAGAAAAAGCAGAAAAGCCTGCTCCAAAGGCTGAAAAGACTGAAAAACCTGCTAAGAAGGCTGAACCTAAAAAGGAAATGCCAAAGGCTGAAAAGGTTGCTCCTAAGGTTGAAAAGAAGCCTGAGGTTAAGTCTGAACCACCAAAGCAGGAAACTAAAAAGCCTGAGCCTGCTCCTGCACCTGCTATGAGAAATGACAAGAAGAAGGACAAGGGCCCTGCTAAGAAAAAGGACATCAAGATGAAGACTCAGCTTGTGTCAAATGTAAAGACAGAGGTTGGCTATACTGTTGTTAAGGAAGAGGCTGATACAAAACAGCGTCACGTTGACACAAGAGGAAGCTATATTGACCTTGACAAGTATAATGAAAAATACGACAATCTTGCCGGTGCTGCAAGAGGTAAGAATAAGGATAACTATTCTAAAAAGCAGAAGCTTACTCAGAAGTCACAGCAGCATAAGAAACAGCAGTTCTCAAACAAGAAGGAAACTGAAGCTGAAAAGCTCAGAAGACTTGAGCTTGAAAGAGCAAGAAAGCAGCAGCTTAAGGTTCTTATTCCTGATGAAATCGTTGTTTCAGAGCTTGCTACAAGACTTAAGGTTACTGCGACAGAAGTTATCAAGAAGCTTATGGGACTTGGCGTGTTTGCGTCAATCAATGAGGTAATTGACTTTGATACTGCGTCACTTGTTGCAGAAGAACTTGGCGCTAAGGTTGAAAAGGAAATTATCGTTACAATCGAAGAAAGACTTATCGTTGACGAAGAGGACAAGGCAGAAGACCTTCAGGAAAGATGCCCTGTTGTAGTTGTTATGGGACACGTTGACCACGGTAAGACTTCTATCCTCGACAGAATCAGAAATGCACACGTTACTGACGGCGAAGCCGGTGGTATTACACAGCATATCGGTGCATATCAGGTTAACTATCAGGGCAAGGATATTACATTCCTTGATACTCCTGGACACGAAGCGTTTACTTCAATGAGAGCAAGAGGTGCTGATATTACTGATATCGCAATCCTTGTTGTTGCTGCTGACGACGGTATTATGCCACAGACAGTTGAATCTATCAACCACGCTAAGGCGGCAGGCGTTTCAATTATTGTTGCTATCAATAAGATGGATAAGGAAACTGCAAACCCTGAAAGAGTCAAGCAGGAGCTTACTGAACATTCACTTGTTGTTGAAGAATGGGGTGGCGACGTTATCGCTGTTCCTGTTTCTGCAAAAACAGGTATGGGTATTGACGACCTTCTTGAAAATATCCTTCTTGTTGCAGAAGTAAAGGAACTTAAGGCTAACCCTGACAGACTTGCAAAGGGTACAGTTATCGAAGCAAGACTTGACAAGGGTAAGGGTCCTGTTGCTACAATCCTTGTTCAGAATGGTACTCTTAAGTCAGGTGACGTTATTATCGCAGGTACTGCTGTTGGTAGAGTAAGAACTATGACAAACGACAAGGGCGAGCTTGTTCATGAGGCAGGCCCAAGCTGTCCTGTTGAAATTACAGGTCTTGCAGAGGTTCCTATGAGTGGTGACATCTTTAACGCTGTTGCTGACGAAAGACTTGCAAGAGAGCTTGTTGAACAGAGAAAGTACAGCGCTAAGGAAGAACAGTTCAAGCAGTATCAGAAGGTTACTCTTGATAACCTGTTCAGCCAGATTTCACAGGGCGAAATGAAGGAGCTTCCAATTATCGTCAAGGCTGACGTTCAGGGTTCAGTTGAAGCCGTTAAGCAGAGCCTTGAAAAGCTTACAAACGAGGAAGTAAGAGTTAAGGTAATTCACGGGGCTGTTGGTGCTGTTTCAGAAAGCGACGTTATGCTTGCAAGTGCTTCAAATGCAATTATCGTAGGCTTTAACGTAAGACCTGACCCGGTTGCAAAGAGCAGTGCAGAGCGTGACGGCGTTGATATCAGACTTTACAGAATTATCTATGACGCAATCGAAGAAATTTCTACTGCTATGAAGGGTATGCTTGCTCCTAAGTACAGAGAGGTTGAAACTGCAAGAATTGAAGTACGTCAGGTTTATAAGATTACAAACGTAGGTGCTGTTGCAGGCTGTTACGTTGTTGACGGGAAAATCGGCAGAAACGACCAGATTCGTATTGTCCGTGACGGTATTATCAGTGCAGATGAGAAGATGTCAAGCTTAAATAGCTTCAAGGACGATATGAAGGAAGTTGCAAGCGGTTATGAATGTGGTATTACTCTTGAAAAATTCAACGACTTCAAGGAAGGCGATATTTTTGAGGGCTATATCATGGAAGAATACAGAGATTAAGTATAGAAAGGTATATTTATGGCTAATTTTAAAGCTGGCAGAATGAGTGAAGACCTGAGAAGAATTATTTCAGCAAAAATGCGTGAGCTTAAGGACCCACGACTCAAGGGTGGAATGATGCTTACTGTTGTGAGATGTGAAGTTTCGGGGGACGGCTCTTTTGCAAAAATATATATTTCCAGCCTTGACGGTTTTGAAAATGCAAAAGAGGCTGTCAAGGGACTTGAAAGTGCAAAGGGCTTTTTAAAGCGTGAAATCAGTAATGTTCTGAAGCTGAGAAAATGCCCTGAGCTTAAGTTTATCGCTGATAACAGCGCTGAACACAGCGTTGCGATAAATAAAATCTTAAGAGGTTTTTCTGAAAAGGAAACTGAAGAAGAAACAGACGAGGAATAATATACTATATAATAAAGGGAGAAATTTATGGATTTTTCGAAGATTAAGAGTTTTCTTGAATCTTGCGACAATGTTACTATCCTTACTCACAAAAGCCCTGACGGAGATACCCTTGGAGCAGGCTTTGCTCTTTGCAGATATTTGAGACTTCAGGGCAAAAAGGCTAATGTAGTAAATTCTGACGAGTTTCCTGAAAGATATGCTTTTTTGTATGAAGGCTATGAACCTATGAAGTTTGTGGAAAAGACAGTTATCGCTGTTGATATTGCAGACACAAAGCTTTTAGGACACAACCTTGAGGAGTATGAAAAAGAGGGAAAAATTGACTTGTGTATCGACCACCACGTTTCAAATAAGTATTACGCAAAATACACTTATGTAAATGCAAGTGCGTCGGCTGCCTGTCAGATAATGTATGAGCTTTTCAGATTTATGGACGCTGAAATCGACAGAATTATTGCAAGATGTCTTTATACGGGAATTGCTACCGATACCGGCTGTTTTAAATACGAAAACACCACTTCGGCTGCACATATTGCCGTTAGTGAGCTTATGAAATACAACATCGACTATGCTACAATAAACAGAAAAATGTTTGACGTTAAGAGCAGGGCGAGAATTAAAATCGAGCAGGCTGTTACAAACGATATGGAATTTCTTTTTGACGGAAAGTGTGCTGTGATGATTATTACTACACAGATGATGGAGGAAAGTGGTATCGAGCCGGCTGAATTTGAAGGACTTGCGTCAATTCCTTTGCAGGTTGAAGGGGTTGAAATGGGTATTACCGTAAAACAGCGTCACGAAAATGTTTATAAGCTGTCGGTGAGAACTACTGAAACTATTGACGCATCAAAATTCTGTCAGCAGTTTGGTGGCGGAGGCCATATCAGAGCTGCGGGCTGTGAGCTTAATGGTACTCTTGACGAGGTTAAGAAGATTATTGAGGATAATGCGTCAAAGCTGTTTGGAGTAAAGTAAATTGGACGGTATTATTGTTATTTATAAGGAAAAGGACTGGACGTCCTTTGACGTTGTTGCAAAGCTGAGAGGGATTTTTCACGAAAAAAGAATAGGTCACGGTGGGACTCTTGACCCTATGGCTGAGGGCGTACTTCCTGTTTTTGTGGGGAAGTCTGCAAGGGCGTGCGATATGCTACCCTGTGAAGAAAAGGAGTATGTAGCAGGCTTTGAGCTTGGTATGACTTCCGACACTCTTGACATTACAGGAAAGGTTTCTAAAAAAAAGCAGACTTCTTTTACAAAAAATGAAATCTGCGACGCCTGTGGGAAATTTGTAGGGGATATTTTGCAGATTCCACCTATGTACAGCGCTATAAAAATCAACGGAAAAAAGCTCTATGACCTTGCAAGAGAGGGAAAAACCGTTGAGCGTGAACCACGACCTGTTACCGTTTATGAAATTGAAGTGCTTGACTTCTGCGAAAAGACACAAACGGGAAAAATGCGTGTAAAATGCAAAAAAGGCACATACATTCGCTCAATTATTGACGATTTGGGAAAAGAGCTTGGCTGTGGAGCTGTTATGACAAGCCTTGAAAGAACGGCTTCGGCAGGGTTTGTGAAGGCTGACGCTCTGAGAATTTCTCAGGTTGAGGAGATTTTTAACAGGGGCGAAATCGAAAATGTGCTTATGAATGTTGAAAAAGCCTTTGACAAAGCCTATGAGGGCAGGGTTTTTCTGTCGGAAAGACTCACCCACCTTTATAAAAACGGAGTTAAGCTTTCTGTGGGGCAGGAGGGACTTGTGGTTAAAAACCAGAGCGAAACTATGCTTGCATACGGAAGCGAAGGGGAGTTTTTGGGGCTTTGCTGTGAATGTGACGGCGTTATAAAGCAGGTTAAGAATTTTTATTAAGCCCAAGGAGGGACAAGTTTTTTTGAAAAAGAATATATTTTATGACAGTGTCCCTTTTTGTGATAAAAAAACAGCTGTGGCTATGGGGATTTTTGACGGAGTACATCTCGGCCACAGAAGTGTTATAAAAGAGGCAGTTTCCTTTAAGGAAAAGGACTTTATGGCTGTTGCCTTTACCTTTAA
>JAFTNX010000181.1 GCA_017451665.1 Oscillospiraceae bacterium
GATAAATAAAAAAGAGTAGGATTTCTCCTACTCTTAATTTTTAAAATCCGTCGGCGTAGCCGACACCTTAATTGTGCATTGTGCATTATGCATTGTGCATTAGTTTACATTTAGTCCGTTTACGATAATTTCAGGGTCTTCAAGGTCGATAATAAGACAGCGTTTTCCGTCAATTGTCTGGGTTTTTACCTTTGAAAGCCCGTCTTTTTTGATGTTCACCGTCACACTTGGCACAGCAACCACAGTTTTTGTTTCCACAAGATTAGAAGCCTTCATAACAGTTTCACCCACAAGATTGTCATACACCTTATCAAGGGTTTCAAGCTTTTCGTCGCTTACCCCCGACTCGGAAAGTATTCTCGTCAGCCTCTCCTTATCAATAACAGGTGGCTCGGTGTCGTCCTGATTCTGAGCAACAACCTCGCTGATTTTTTCATTCACAGAAGTAACAACTTCAAAATTAAGCTCATCGCCGATTACGTTATTCATAACGCTCTGGAATGTCACTTTTTCGTCGTTGTATGTAGAAATAAACTTGCAACCAAGCACGTTGTCAATGATTGAAATATTAGGTGCTTTTGGCTTTTTTGTGTAATACATAACGTGGTTTACGTCAGCCCCACCCTCGCTGAATGCAGGAAAAACAAACCCGTCAGTAGGGTTTTCGCCGACAACACGGTCGTTTGTAGGCTTTCTTGTGATGACATTTTCGTCCTCGTCATACACAAGGCCGTCAATTCTGATTTCCACAGGGCATACAGCAGTCACGATGAAATTGTAGTTGTGGTCGGAGTCGTCAAGGCTTACCCCGTCCTTTGATTTTTTGAATACCGAATATGAGCAGTAGCCGATGAAAACTGCGTATGTAGAAAGATAGTCCATTTTCTGGGCAATGTGATTTAAAAGTGCATCTGCTTTTTCATTATCCTCAAGCTTTGAGTGGGTAGCCTCATAGAGAATATTCTGAGTGCCACCGGGTGCGTATGCCGGGTTTGGAAAAGCGTATTCCAGAAGATTTTTAGAAACCTTTCCGCTTAAAACCTTACGCATTGATTTCATAATCAACTCGGCTTCGCTTTCCTCGATTATATTGAAATTTCTCACAGATTTGTATTTTATATTTTTTTCTGCATCAACAAATGCAGTAACAACCTTTCCGATGTTAAAAAACCCGTCGTCCTCTGTAAAATGTCTTTTGATTTCTGAAACTTCCTTTTTGTTCATTAAGATTACCATACCTTTCTCGGGAATTATCGTGAATTTATTCACGCAATTCTCCTTCTTTAAAGTCAATTTCTATTTTAGCATAAAAATAATTTTTTTGCAAACAAAAAACTCAGGGATTTTTTATGCGTTACTTGGTTTTTGGTTGTGCTGACGCAAGCAAGCCGTCACAATGTGGTGAAGGTTTTTTGTTCAGGAAACCACACAGTGGTGAAGGGGCTTTGCCCCTTTATTTCATTTTGTTTTGTAGGATAGTTTGATGTAATCCCCACTGACTTTCTTTCTTGAAAAAGAAAGTCAGCAAAGAATTCAAGTCTGCACATACTCCGTCAATGCACGAGGCCGTAAAATGCCTTAAAAGCTGAAATACATTTTACAGGCCCCTTAGCATTTCCTCCGATAGTTGTGCAGACGGTTGGGGCAACAAATTCTGTTCGCCTATTTCTCTTTTACTATACTTAAAACTCAAAGAGAGAATCCCGATGGGAGCTTTCGTTTAAAAAAGTACGAAGTTTCATTTGTTGTGGTACGCACAATAAAAAAAGAGTAGGATTTCTCCTACTCTTAATTTTTTAATCCGTTGCCGAAGGCAACACCTTAATTGTCAATTGTCAACTGTCAATTGAACAGAAACTCTCAGGGTTTCTGTGAAATAATCACCGGATAATTCGGGAGGTATTTCTTCACAATATCGGGGTTTTTGTCTGCCTCAGCGTAAATCATTGGTGCAAGCTCCCTCGCCACCTTACAAATCTCGTCAAGAGGTCGTGTCTTTACAACAGGACACACAGGCGACAAAGTAATAACCCTTTTTCCCTCAAAATCCATTATGCGAAACGGCCAGATTTTACAGTCAAAAGGCTTTTCGTCACCCAAAACGCAACCCTTTTTGTGGTCAAGCACCGAGCAGTAATAAAGGTCAGCGTCAGGCTCTTTTTCCATTCTGAAAAGAAAACTGTCACCCTTTGTTATGAATTTCATTTCAGGATAATCGTCAAGAATGCGGATTTTAAGCTCCGGGGTAACAACAGGGGTTTCCCACAGGTCGGTGCTGTCAAAGGAACAGCAAATCTGACATTTTGCACATTCTTCCTTAGATAAAAGTTTGCCAATCATAATAAACCTACTTTTTGTTTTTTTCTAAAAATTCTTTGAGCTTTAAAACTGTTTCTGCACTGATGACGTGCTCGATTTTGCAGGCGTCCTCCTCGGCATTTTTTTCACACACTCCAAGAGTATCCCTTAAAAATCCCGTGATAAGCAGGTGTCTTTCATAGACCTCTTCAGCCTTTTCAAGTCCAACGTCGGTAAGTGTAATCTGTCCGTCTGAGGCAAAATTTATAAATCCGCCCTCTTTTAAAATGGACATAGCTCTGCTGACTGACGGCTTTGAATACCCAAGCTCGTTTGCGATATCAATTGAACGGACGTAGCCGGTTTTTTTATGCAAAATAAGTATGGTTTCGAGGTAGTCCTCTCCACTTTCGTGAATTGCCATAAAAATTCTCCTTCCTTAGTCCTTTTCTGTTTTTGAAAAACAAAGGCCCAAAAGTGTGAAAAATACAGGTGTTGAAACAACAGATGATACTGAGAATACCCCACATGCGAGGTAGCCTACGCAACCTGCAAAGCAAGCTGTTTTAGTCCAGTTGTCCTTAAGGTTAAAAAACTGTGAAACTCCCTTTACGCCACGCTTTAAACAGCCTGCCACAAAGCCTAAGTAGAACACCAGCGACACAACGCCTGTTGAAGCTGCCATATTCAGGTATTCGTTGTATGCTCTGTCGGCAGAGCCTGCAATTTCAAGAGTTTTTGGAATACCATACATCTTCATACCGATACAGTCAGCGCCCATTCCAAAGACGAAATTATCCTTAATCTGTGTAAACATATCCTTCCAGATGTGAGAATAAACCTTAACGCCACTTGTGTAGAATGCAGGTCTTGAAAGGAAAAGTCTTGAAAATGAGTCCTGGAGAACAATATAGCTGTCTTCAAAAGTGAAATTGTCAGTTGCAAGCAGGATTACAAAAATAGCACCTGCCACAAGTGTTCCAAGAATAAGTTTTCCCAGAGGGTTGTTTAAAAATCCCTTTACAAAAAGTCCGTGACCTGATTTAATTCTTACAATTTCAAGGATTACAAGGCAAAGGACAACTGCCAGAAGACCAACGATTGCACCAAGATTTTTTGTAAGAATACAGCCTGTCGCAGTCACAATTCCAAAAATTCCGAAAGCCACAGCGCCCTTTTTATTCTTGCAGTACATAAAGCCTACAAAACAAAGAGCAGTAGCCATTGTAAGCAGTGATGCGAGGGCGTAAGGTGAGCCTGCAAAACCGTTTGCGATGTAGTGTTCAGACATAGTCCCCTGAACCTCGTATTTTTCGCCGAAAAATGTAGGTAAAATTTCAAAAGTAGCTTCAAAGCTCTGTAAAATTCCCACAACAGCCTGCAAAACAGCAACTACACAGATAACAGCCACAAGTTTTACTTTAAGCTTCTGGTCGGTAAGCTGGCTTGATGCAGCGAAAAATCCCGTATATGCGATAAGTGAAACAAGACCTTCGTAGCGTCCTTCACTTCCGAAAATTGCCACATTCACATCATACGCCATAAATGTAGAAATCACGCACATAAGCAGGTATCCCACAAGCAGAAGCATAGGGATATTTTCCTTTGGTTTAAAGTATTTTTTACTTCCCGAAATAAGAAGTATCAGAAAACCGAAAAATCCCACAGCCATAAGGATAATTGTTGCAGTTTCCAGCATACTTATAGCGTCGCTCATTCTTACTGCAACGCTTGTAGCCTCTGAAAGTCCGCCCGAAACAAAGTCCGTACCCTTTTTAAGGTAGTAAGGCAGGAGGCTCAGGCCTGTTCCCACACAAGCGATAGCAAGAAATATAAAAGTCAGCATCATAAAGCCTGATTTTGACATATTTACAATGAAGTCTGTTTTGGTATTTTTGGTAATTCTTTTTGGCATAAAATCTCCCCTTTTTAAAAAAAGGGGGCTTGATTATGCCCCCTTTTCGTAATTTTTGCCTATATTACTTAGCGTATTCAACCGCTCTGCTTTCTCTGATAAGATTAACTTTAATCTGTCCCGGATAGTCCATTTCATCTTCGATTCTCTTTGCAATTTCTCTTGCAACAAGAGCCATCTTTTCATCATTTATCTTTTCAGGCTGAATCATAATTCTTACCTCACGACCTGCCTGGATTGCAAATGATTTTTCAACCCCGTCGTAAGATGTACAGATTTCTTCCAGCTTCTGCAAACGTTTGATATAGTTTTCGTAATTTTCGCTTCTTGCAGCAGGTCTTGCTGCTGAAATAGCGTCGGCTGCCTGAACAAGTGCTGCGATAACAGTTCTTGTTTCAACGTCGCCGTGATGTGCTTCAATAGCGTGAATAACGTCAGCGTTTTCCTTGTATTTCTTACATACATCAACGCCTATCTGAACGTGTGAGCCTTCAATTTCATAGCTCAACGCTTTTCCTATGTCGTGGAGAAGTCCCGCTCTTCTTGCGAGATTTGCGTCTACTCCAAGTTCTGATGCCATCATTCCTGCAAGGTGTGCAACCTCGATAGAGTGATTAAGCACGTTCTGTCGGTAGCTTGTTCTGAATCTCAAGCGACCAATGAGCTTAACAAGCTCGTGATTAAGTCCGTGTACGTTGGTTTCAAGCACAGCTCTTTCGCCTTCCTGCTTGATTTTAAGCTCAACCTCACGTCTTGCCTTGTCAACCATTTCTTCAATTCTTGTCGGATGAATTCTTCCGTCCTGAATAAGTTTTTCCAAAGCAATTCTTGCAATTTCTCTTCTTACCTGGTCAAAGCAAGAAAGTGTAATTGCTTCAGGAGTGTCGTCAATTATCAGGTCAACACCTGTAAGAGTTTCAATAGTTCTGATGTTTCTACCTTCACGGCCAATGATTCTACCCTTCATTTCGTCATTTGGAAGCGGTACAACAGAAACAGCAGTTTCGCTTACCTGGTCGGCAGCGCATCTTGCAATTGCAAGTGAAATATACTGTCTTGCCTTATCTTCGCATTCCTCCTTGAGCTGTGCCTCAAAGCCTGCAATCTTAACAGCCTTGTCATGCACAAGTTCATCTTCAAGAGATTTGAGAAGATATTCCTTAGCCTGTTCCTTTGAAAATTCGGAAATTCTTTCAAGCATTTCAAGCTGGCTGTTTTTAATTCTGTCAGCCTCGCTGAGCTTTTCCTCAACATTCTTGAGCTTGTTCTGGAGTGTTTCTTCCTTCTTTTCGACGTTGTCAATCTTTCTGTCAAGAGTTTCCTCCTTCTGTTGCAAACGTCTTTCCTGTCTTGAAACCTCAGAACGTCTTTCCTTCAGTTCCTTTTCAGCCTCGTGACGATTTTTGTGAATCTCGTCCTTAGCTTCGATGAGAGCTTCTTTCTTCATGCTCTCTGCTTCTTTCTTTGCGTCTTCAACAATTCGCTGAGCTTCTGTTTCGGCAGAGCCAATAGCAACCTCAGCTGTTTTTCTTCTATATTTAATGCCCATTTTAAACAGAATAAATCCGCTTATAACAGCACCGATTATAAAAGCAATGACACTAAGCAAAATCGCTAATTCCAGTTCCATCGGTTTAGCTTTCCTCCTTCATTTTTAATTGTAAAGTTTCAAACCGTCGCATAAAATCGACAGTGCATAAAATGCATATCATACAATAACATGTATATTACTATTTTATAACATTTTCCTCTTTCTGTCAAGTGAATTTTCAGCTAAATTAACAAAAAAGCTTTGATTTTTAATACAAAATCCATAATATTTTTTAGAGAATAGATACCGGTGATTGACAATTGTTATAAAAACTGTTATTATTGTTAAAGTTTAAAATGTGGAGATGATACTGATGAAATTCAAAAAAATAATTGCTGTTTTAATGGCAGTTATGTGTTTTTCTGCTGTTTCCTGTGGAAAGAGCGAGGAAAATGAAAAAAAGGAAGAAACAACTACAACTACACAAGCTACAACAACTACTGAAGCTGTAAAAGAGGAGGAGCCTATCGTGGTAGAAAAGATTGAATACGAAATCGACCCTACAAAGCCTGTAATTGCGCTTACATTTGACGATGGCCCTAATACCACCACCACAAAGCAGGTGCTTGAGGTACTTGAAAAGTACAAGGTCAAGGCTTCATTTTTTGTAATCGGCGACAACATCAATGACGAGTCAGGCAAGGTTATGAAGATGGCGTACGATTACGGTCACGAAATCAACAATCATTCAAAGACACACAGCTATATGACCGAGATGACCGAGGACGAAATCAAGGCTGAAATTGAGTATGTTGACGGGCTTGTTGAAAAATTCACAGGGGAAAAGACAAAGTTTTTCAGACCACCATACATTGCAGTCAACACAAAGGTACACGACTCAATTGACATTCCGTTTATCTGTGGTGTAGGTTGCAACGACTGGGACCCTAAGGTTGGTGTTGACGCAAGAGTTTCAGAAACTATCAAGCAGGTTAAGGACGGTACTATTATACTTCTTCATGACGCTGAGGGAAACTCACAGACAGTTGAGGCGCTCGACCAGATTATTCCACAGCTTCTTGATGAAGGCTACCAGTTCGGGACAGTTTCAGAGCTTTTTGAAGCAAAAGGAGTAACAGTCCACCCACTCGACACAAAGATGTTCACATACGTAGAATAATTCCGTAGGAATTATTCTACAATTGACAGTTGACAATGAAAGCGTACGGATTTTCCGTACGCTTTTTGTTTTGGAAGTCGCAATTTGGTGAAGGAGCAACGCCCCTTTATTTCTTTTGTGCCTCTATTAAAGGGGGAAAC